>JAYSVZ010000001.1:0-2967 GCA_043718305.1 Planctomycetota bacterium
CTCATCGGCCCGCTCGTCGACGAACATCCGCCACGAGCGACCGAGGAACCGCGAGACCCCCTCGACGCCGCTCATCGACCAGGGCTTCACCTGTTCCAGCGGACCCATGAACATCTCATACAGCCGCAGCGAATCGGCCCCGTACTCCTTAACCACATCATCCGGGTTGATGACGTTGCCGCGAGATTTCGACATCTTGAAGGCGCGGCTCTCGACGACGATGTCGGTCCCCTTGAGGACCAGATTGCCGCCTTGCTTCTCGACCTGCTCGGCAGTGAGCTTCACGAGTGTGAGTGGCTCTTTGGTGTCCTTGTGGATGCGGCCTTCGCCATCGGGGGACTCGATGGTGTCCTTGAGGGTGACGAAATCGTTGAGGGTTGAGGGTTGAGGGTTGAGGGAAAGAGAAGAGTCGGCCTCTCCTCCCTTGGCACTTGTCCCTTGTCCCTTGTCACTTCCTCTTTGATAAGCGGTTAGCTCCGCCTCGCCGAGAATCATCCCCTGGTTCACGAGCTTCCCAAACGGCTCCGGCCCCGTCACATGCCCGCGATCGAACAGCACCTTGTGCCAGAACCGCGAGTAGAGCAAGTGCAGCACCGCATGCTCGGCCCCACCGACGTACAGGTCGACCGGCAACCAGTATTTCTCAAGCGCTGGATCGATGAACCGCTCGCTGTTCTGATTGTCGCAGAACCGTAGGTAGTACCAGCACGACCCCGCCCACTGCGGCATGCTGTTGGTCTCGCGCTTCAGACGCACACCATCGGTATCGGTCTTATAGAGCCATGACTCGGTCGCCTTGGCCAGCATCGGCTCTGGCGTTCCCGTCGGCTTGAAGTCCTCCATGTGCGGGTGCAACACCGGCAGTGACTCAGCTGTGTCGGCGCGCATGAGGCCGGTCGGGTTACCCGCCTCGTCGAGTTCATGCCAGATGGGGAACGGCTCACCCCAGTAGCGCTGGCGTGAGAAGAGCCAGTCACGAAGACGGTAGTTGACCGCTTCTTTGCCCAGGCCCGCAGCGGTGAGGTCGGCTGTGATCTGGGCCTTGAACTCAGCGGTGGGGAGGCCGGTGTACTGGCCGGAGTTGATGGCAATGCCCAGTTCGGTGAAGGGAGCCTCCACCGGCGAAGTGCCAAGTGTCAAGTGGTCAAGTGCCAAGTTGGAAGCAGACGCTCTGTCCTTGGCACTTGCCCCTTGGCACTTGTCACTTGTTGCTGCCACCACCGGCCTGATCTCAATCCCAAACGTCTTCGCAAACTCCCAATCCCGCTCATCATGCGCGGGCACCGCCATAATCGCCCCCGTGCCGTAACTGATCAGCACGTAGTCCGCGATCCAGATCGGCACTTGCTCACCGTTGACCGGGTTGATGGCGTACCCGCCGGTGAAGACACCGCTCTTGTCCTTGGCGAGGTCGGTGCGGTCGAGGTCGCTCTTGAGCGTTGCCTTGCGGCGATACTCATCGACGGCGGGCCGCTGCTCGGGCGTGGTGATCGGGTCGACCAGCGGGTGCTCGGGGGCGAGGACCATATAGGTCACGCCGAAGAGGGTGTCGGGGCGGGTGGTGTAGACGCGGATCGTGCCGGGCGCGGGTTCTTGAGGAAATAGCGAGCGGGGGGCGTGAGCCTCCCGTGCTGACAGGACTTGACTGGCTACTGGCTCGGCGGACTTACGTCCGCCGCTCGCTATCTCGAAATCCACTTCCGCTCCGACGCTTCTTCCAATCCAATTCCGCTGCAGTGCCTTAATCGAGTCCGGCCAGCCGAGATCCTCCAACTCATTCGCCAGCCGGTCGGCGTACGCCGTAATGCGCAGCATCCACTGCTTGAGCGGCATGCGGATCACCGGGTGGTCGCCGCGCTCGCTCTTGCCGTTGATGACCTCCTCGTTGGCAATCACGGTGCCCAAGCCGGGGCACCAGTTGACGGGGGCTTCGCTGAGGTAGGCGAGGCGGTGCTGGTCCTGATAGCGACGCACGGAGGAGGGGCCTAGGGGCGAGGGCCTAGAGCCTTGGGCCAGAGGGGAATCACCTTCACCTGTGCTGGTCTCTGGCCTTAGGCCCTGGGCCTTAGGCTCTAGGCCCATCAATTCCTCCGGAATCGGCAACTCACTAATCGGCCTCCCCTTCCCGACGCGCGGCTTCCCATCCGGTCCGGTCCACTCGTAATCCGGGTCGTACCACGTGTCATACAACTGCAAAAAGATCCACTGCGTCCAGCGGTAATACTCCGGGTCGGTCGTCGAGAGTTCGCGGCTCCAGTCGTAACTGAAGCCCAACATCTTGAGCTGGCGGCGGAACGTGTCGATGTTCTGTTTGGTGGTCACCGCCGGGTGCGTGCCGGTCTTGACGGCGTGTTCCTCAGCCGGAAGCCCAAACGCATCCCACCCCATCGGGTGCAGCACATGTTTGCCCCGCATGCGGTTGTATCGCACGACGATATCGGTCGCTGTGTACCCCTCGGGATGCCCCACATGCAGCCCCGACCCGCTGGGGTACGGAAACATATCCAGCACGTACAGCTTGCCCGTGGCCCCGGCCTGCGGAGTGTTCGGCGTGACAAAGGTCTGGTTCTCGTCCCAGAACTGCTGCCATTTGGGTTCGATGAGACTGGGGTTGTAGCGAGGCATGCGGCGATCTTCCGATGGGGCCATTCGTCTCAGGACAGCCCACACCCTTCCCGGGTTCGCCGCCTTCAATGGCCGAACGGGCAGTGTATGGAGTGAGGCCGGTGGGCGTCAGCCCTGAGCGGGGCGATGAGAGCCGGTGGCTTCAGGAGTGGCGTCGTACTGACCGATCCTGACAGCCCGCTGATCGTGGACGAAACGCTGGCCTGACCGACCCCGGCAGACCTCTGAGGGGTTTTTCAAGTCCCATTTTTGGAAACCTCCAGATTTTTGGCGAGGGGGCTTTTGGTTTTGATGAGGGCTTGGGTGTCGCGGTGGGCGTCGTAGGGTTTCCGGTGTTTCCAC
>JAYSVZ010000002.1:0-2965 GCA_043718305.1 Planctomycetota bacterium
GCCCTGAAAGGGCGGCACAAGGCGAGGCCCAGCCCTTGTTTCGCCCTTTCAGGGCTGAGAGCGTGACGACAACTCCGCGACCTGGGGCGGCGCTCCCGCTGGTCGCTCTGCCCCAGGCTGGTTTGTGGCTGCCCCCGTTGGGGCGGAAGAGGGAGGCATGGCGAAGATCGCGTCGGGTAATGCTTCAATTCCGCTGTGGTGGTCTAGCCCGTCCAGTAACCCGCTGCGTCAGCTAATAGCCATCAGCTTTCAGCCAGAGCAGAGTTGCCCAGCTTCACAAAGTGCGTTGTCGTGGGCGATGTCTCGGAGCTTGGCCCTCGGCGGGATGCTCCCGGAAGGTTCTGGCCTCGTGACGAAGGCGGGTTCACCGTAGTATTTATTATCGGCGATGCCTGCTCAGCAATGACTGGTTCGAAGCCGACCCCGTAAGATGGAAGCCGATGCGTACATTGACGATCATGGCCGGTGGCGGTGGAGTGCGGTTCTGGCCCCAAAGCCGGAAGGCCCGCCCGAAACAGTTTCTATCACTCGACGGGCAGAGTTCACTGCTGCAAGAAGCGGCCGGGCGAGCGCTCCCGCTGTTCGGCTGGGAGGGGATCGCGGTCGTGACTGGGACAGAGCAGGGCTCACTGACGCGCGAGCAGTTGCCGGAGCTGCCGACTGCGAATTTGTTCCTCGAACCGGCTGCTCGCAACACGGCAGCGTGCCTCGCGCTCAGTGCCGCCCTCTGGTTGAAACGCGATCCGCAAGCAGTGATGCTGGTCACTCCGGCGGATCACTTGATTGCCCCGGACGAGGCGTTTCGGCTGTGCGTGACCCGGGCGTTGGATGCGGTCGAAGCAGCCCCGGAGACGGTCGCATTGCTGGGCGTCGTGCCGACGCGTGCCGCGACGGGGTACGGGTATATCGAGGTGCTCCAACCGGTCTCCGACCTACGGACTTCAGCTTCCGGCTTCCCTCTCCCCCGGGAAGAGGGGCTGAGGGTCAGGGCCTTTCGTGAGAAGCCGGACGAAGCCACCGCGACCCAGTTCGTCCGAGGGGGACAGCACCTGTGGAACACCGGAATCTTTGTCTGGCGGGCCGACCGATTCCTGGCCCTCCTCGATCGCTATCAGCCATCGATCGCGAGCACGGCGCGGCATCTCGCGAATCGCAACGAAAGCCCGTGGACAGACTCCGATCGAGCTGCATTCGCAGCCCTGCCGTCGATCTCGGTCGACCACGCCGTCCTTGAACCGCTGTCGCGCGAACCAAACTCGAACCTCGTGGTCTTTCCCGCCGACTTCACTTGGAGCGATGTCGGCAGTTGGCAGGCTTGGCCCGACCTGTGGGGCCGCGATGCGAAGGGGAACACGGTTCGCGGAAAGCACATCGGACTCGAGACGGCGAACTGCACGATTCAAGGGCGGACCGACCACTTGATCGCGACCTTCGGCATCAAGGGGCTGCTGATTGTGCAAACCCCCGGAGCGACGCTGATCGCCCGCCGTGATGATGACCAGGCGATTCGTCAACTTGTGAAGGCGATCGAGGAACAGGGCGGAGCCGCTTGGCTCTGACCACGCTTGTCGGGGGACAGAGTCACTCCAGGCCAGCAACATTTTGCACCGCGTGCGCGCGTTTCAGCCGTGTGTCGTTATGGAGGGTCTCCCCCTGCCTTACGGTGTTCGCAGCTTCCCTTGCCACCCCCCGGCGGGAACTTTCCCACCTAGCGTCCTCGCAATCATGGTGGCATTCGCGTCCATCATCCCGAGGTAGGTTCCCTCGTAAGTCTCCGGGGGGCCCATTGAATCGGAGTAGAGCGTTCCGCCGACGGAAACTTTCCAACCTTGATGGGCTGCGCCCTCGCGGACCGCTTCAAGACTCTTGGGGTTGACGCTGGCCTCCACGAAGACGGTGGGGATTTGCTTCTCGACCAGCATGTCAACGAGCGAGTTGATGTCGTTGACTCCGGCCTCCGAGTCGGTCGAGATTCCCTGCACTGATCGAACCTGGATGGCGTACGCTCGGGAGAAGTACCCGAACGCGTCGTGAGCGGTCACCAGAACTCGTTGCGACTCTGGAATGGAGGCCATCGCCTGGCGAATGTAGTCGTCAAGCTGAGCCATCTCATCGCTTAGGCGGTCGAGATTCGCCTGATAATCATTCGCATGCGGGGGATCGAACCGTTTCAGGCGATCCGCGATCGTCCGCGCACACTTGATCCACAACCGGACATCGCCCCAGACATGGGGATCATGGGCCATGGCGACCTCGGACGTGATCAAGTCTTCGGGCAACAGATCGGCGGTGACCGGATAGAACGGTCGGCCCCGTTTCTGGCCCGCTTCGAGATCTTCGACCATTCGTCCTTCGAGGTGCAGCCCCGAAAAAAAGACGAGGTCCGCCTGCATCATCAAGCCGGTATCGTGGGCCGTCGAGCTGCGAAGATGCGGGTCGACCCCCGCCGCGAAGAGTCCCTGGACCGTCGCATGTTCCCCGGCAATCCGCTGGACGATGTCAGTCACCATGCCGACCGTACAGACGATCTTCCAGCGGGACTGGCCTGGTTTCACTTGGGGAGTGTTTGCAGCGTTCGGATCTGCTCCCGGCCCGCACCCCGCCAGACAAAGCCCCGCCGCAAACGCATGCCGCAACCACTCCCGCCGCATGAGGGATGTGGGCGGAGAGGATTCACGACTCGAGGGAGTTTTGAGTGGCACACTGAAGCCTTCGAGAGAGGACAGACGATGACGCCTGGAATTGTACCCTAGGCTACATTTCTCTGCAAGCCGGGTTTACGGAGCGACTTCGCTGATGCGTGTCTGCGTCTCATACGTCGGTAGATCGTGAGGTCGCCACCCGCTGGATGATGTGGTTCTGGCACCATGAGGATTCTGGTCGACGAGAAGAATGGGGGCCGCAAGAAACTCAAAAAACGCAAAAGATAGAGTGGGCCTCCGTCTTGCGTTTTTTGAGTTTCTTG
>JAYSVZ010000011.1:0-2947 GCA_043718305.1 Planctomycetota bacterium
CTGGAGCAGCACATCCAGGACGACACGTGGTGGACCGAGACCGTCATCGTCAAGGGTCAGCACATCACGATCAAGCTGAATGACAAGGTGGTCGTCGACTATGACGAGCCAGCGGGCAAGGAGTCGTTCAGCAACGACTTCGAGCGTCGTCTGGGAGAAGGCGGCACGTTTGCCCTTCAGGCTCACGACCCCGGCAGCACGGTCTCTTACAAGAACATTCGCGTGAAGCGGCTGCCGGATTAAGTCTGCCATTGAGGATTCGGGATACAATCAACGCGGCGTTCCTTGGAGCGCCGCGTTAGATTTCCGTGATCGTTCCGACGACTGTGGTCTGATAGTCGCCAGATCGGAGTGATCCGGGAGCACCCGTTAAGAAGGTCACGATGAGATAGAGATTCGCCGAGCCGGGCCCATTCGTCGTGACCCGCACGCGGGCTTGTTCATTGCCTGCCGAATAGTTGGTCGTCGCGGTCGGGATCAGGATCGTCCACAGACCGGGTCCATAGGTCTGACGCACACTCAGGTCCAGGCGGGCATTCCGCTTCGAGGTGGTCGTCACCGTGTGCCGAAAAGCCGTTGTCGTTTCCAGGGTGACCGTGGCACCCTGAAGCGAATTACTGCGAGCGCGCCATGTCTGCGGTGCGAAGTCGATATCAGCAGACCCAGAGCCCGGGTAGCCCCGAATCGGATCGATGACCGGGGCTGTGATGAACAGCCGGGTGGGGACGTTGACTTGATACTGCTGCGAATCGTTGGCCGACCGCGCATAATCTCCGAAGAGCAGTGGCACCAACGCCAAGAATGCGACGAGACGGTGGTTCCGCATGCTTCGCATTCTGGTTGTAAGGGTTATGGAGGTTGCTCCAGAGTGAGGTTGATCTGACTCCTCCAGAGCTTAGCTCCTGAATGAGTCCCCGGTGCGTATTTTTACAGACTCTTTGCGGATTCACCCTGGTTCTGGATGCTGAAATCTGTACTCGATGACAATGCCTCCAGTCTTGCCGACACGGCAGACTCCGGGTGCGTCGATCGCGAAATGGCGACCGTCGCCATCACGCGTTAAGCTTCGCTGTTACACGACTCCCTTCGATTCTGGTGCCTGATGTCCCGCCGTGTGAAACTCGAAACGCTGCTCGTCGACGAGCCTCTCGATCAAACCCTCCGCTATATGCTCGCTCTCGAACTTGAAAAAGAGGGAGACCACGTTCGCAGCCTGTCCCTTCTGGCAGGGTTGCAAGCTGACCAAACGCCGTACGTCCCGGCCTTCTTGATGGCAGGGCAGCAACTGACCAAGCTCGATCGCATCGAAGAGGCCCGAACCACCTTTCGCGAAGGCGTCGCCGCCGCCGCTCGCCAGGGGAATGACCACGCGGAATCGGAGCTAGGCCGGTTCCTGGAAGAGTTGCCGTAGCGTCGAACTTCGCCCCCCACCCCACCTGGACATTACGATGGATCTCGGACTGCAAGGCAAAGTGGCTCTCGTCACCGGTGGGTCGAAGGGGATCGGCCTGGGCATTGTTCGGCGTCTGATCGCCGAAGGGGCGCGGGTCGCCAATGTCAATCGGAGCGAGACCGAGGGACGAGCCCTCGAACGGGAATACGCCGCGCAAGGCCAAGAGTGCGTGTTTATCCCCGGCGATCTCACCGAGGTTGACGCCTGCCGCCAGGCCGTGGAACAGACGCTCCAGCGGTTCGGCCAGCTTGATATCCTGGTCAATAATGCGGGAGTTAATGATGGTGTGGGACTCGACGCGGGAGTCGAGGCATTTATAGGTTCGCTCAAGAAGAACCTGGTTCACGTTTATGCGATGGCCCACTTCGCCCTTGATGCTCTCAAGGCGTCGCGCGGCACGATCGTAAATATCGGGTCAAAGGTCTGCGAGACCGGCCAGGGAGGCACCTCGGGCTATGCCGCTTCCAAAGGCGGGATTAACGCCCTGACCCGGGAGTGGGCGGTCGACCTCGCCCCGCATGGGATTCGCGTCAATGCGGTCCTCCCCGCCGAAACGTGGACTCCGCTCTACGAAAAATGCCTCGCCGCGATGCCCGACCCGGCTGCGGCGAAAGCGGAAATGGAGCAGTTGATCCCACTCGGACGGCGGTTCACGACGGTCGAGGAGATGGCCAATATGGTGGTGTTCTTGGCGAGCCCCTGCTCGAGCCATACCACTGGGCAGATTATTTTTGTCGATGGAGGGTACACACACCTCGACCGAAAATGCACAGCCCCCAGCGGTGTCGGATCATTGGGAGCTGCGGCCAAGTAGCGAATTCGTGGTGTGATTATTCACCGCTCGGAGCGGCCTGCCGAATGGGTCTCCGGCGATCGAGGTACGATTGGAGCAAGACCTGGGCGGCCAGCATGTCGAGCTTCTTCTTCCGCTGGGCCCGCGACAGATCGAGTTCCACCAGCCGGTCCTCGACGATGGCGGAAGTACACCGCTCATCATGCATCGCGACGGGCAGCCCCGACCATTGATGCATCCAGTACGCGAACCGCCGGCACTGGAGCGACTTGGGACTTTCTTCGCCATTCATGAAGATCGGAAGCCCGATCACCAGTCCCGCCACGCGATACTCTTCGAACCAATACTTGTAACGGGCTTGGTCGAGAGCCTCAGTGCGGCGCGTATAGTTCTCAATCGGGCAGGCCATCGACTGATCGGGGTCCGACACCGCGAAGCCCATTCGCTTGTCACCAAAATCGATCCCCAACAACCGCCCCCGCTCCGGCAACGGCGGAAAGACGAACTGCTCGGCACGGAAGGCGTCGGTGTCCATACTATTGAGTTTATCGCCGGGTCAGAAGAATGCCTACGAGGCTGCGCATCTCGCCTAAGCGATTCGTTAGCGAGCGGGGGACATCACGGCCTGTTGAAGTATGGGCTGGGATTTTCTGGGGTGCTGGAATTCCCCTGACCCCGGTGCGCGGAGGGGCAGCGAGGGG
>JAYSVZ010000101.1:0-7576 GCA_043718305.1 Planctomycetota bacterium
GATCGAACCGGTCCCGGTATCGTGAGGATCGACGGGGCGGTGGTCCAACCTGTTTCGTTCGATCGTGCTGCGATCGCATCGTTGCCCGCAGAACAGCAGCTCGATATCTCGACAGTGATGCCCGGCATGAATGGTAAAGGGATTCATGTGAGTGGTTTACTCAATATTCCAGCACTGGCTATCGGCGCGGATCATGTGACGGTGCATTCGGGAGACGGAGAGTATTCAGCCTGTCTCACGCTGGAGCAAGCCAAGGCATTCGGGGTGTTGGTATATGAGCTTGATGGAGAGCCCTTGCCGGAATCGAAAGGCGGGCCATTTCGATTAGTCACCCCCGGGCTGGGAGATTTGTGCGCGAATGTGAAGGGAGTCGCGAGGATCGAGGTGACCATCGGAACCGGAACAGATACGCGACCAACGAATTGTTTGGGGAGGTCGTCGAACAGCTCGTGGAAGCGGCGGCTGGTCATGGTGAGCCCGCCGAGGTAGTCGAAGTACCGCATGTCCATCTCGAAGGAGCCGTCGTCGTGGAGATCGATCAGCTCGTCGAGGATGACATCGACGTAGGTGGGCTCGCCGTAGGGCGCCAGCCCCATCAGCTTGTACTCCCCGGAGTTGACACGGAACCCACAGAAATACGTCACCGTCGAATAGAGCAGCCCCAGCGAGTGCGGAAACCGCAGCTCATGCGACAGCGTGATCTTGTTCCCTTCGCCGACTCCGTAGGAAGCGGTCGCCCACTCGCCGACTCCATCCACCGTCAGAATCGCGGCCCGCTCGTACGGCGATGGGAAGAACGCGCTCGCCGCATGCGAGACGTGGTGCTCGGTAAAGAGCAGCCGCCGGCGGTCCGGCATCCCCAGCTTGCTCACGATCTCCCGCCGCAGGTGCAGCTTCTGCTTGAGCCAGACGGGAATCGCCGCTCGGAACGAGGAGAACCCGCGCGGGGCAAAGGCCAAGTAGGTTTCCAACAACCGATCAAACGTCAGCAGCGGCTTCTCATAAAACGTGACCCAATCGATCTGATCAATCGTGAGTCCGGCTTGCTTCAGACAGAACTCAACCGCGTGCGACGGGAACGCCGCATCATGCTTCTTGCGGGTGAACCGTTCTTCCTGCGCAGCGGCGACGATCTCGCCGTCCACGACGATCGCAGCTGCGGAGTCGTGGTAGAAGGCGGAGATGCCGAGGATGGCGGTCATGAAGCATCGCGTGGTCGCGGGATTGGGCAGAATGGCGGATTATCGTAATGCATCGGTCGGCGAAAAACCCCAGTTCAACCTGTCGTGAGTCCAACAGCAATGAATGCGTGAGCGAATTCCGGCGACCCGTCGATTGTGGACGAAGGGCTGCCTGACCGACCCCGGCAGGGGTCTCAGAAATTAGCCGGTGGTTGAGCGCCAGCGACACCACCGGCCCCCAGCCCGCCCAGTAATTGCATCCCGGAGGGATGCCAGAACGCCGGTTCTTGAGGCTGCGAGATTCTGGCATCCCTTCAGGATGCGGTTCAATTCCGAAACGCATTCCGGTGGTGTCGCTGGCGCTCAACCACCGGCTAATTTCTCACATCCCTCCGGGATGTTTCAAATCCTGGGGTTGGCACTGTTTGACCGACTGATCATCTTGATGCAGCCACCGGCAGCTCCAGCTACGTTCTTGGGGGAGTTATGCCTGCCGACAAGTACGGTCTCGAAAGCGCCAATCCCAGCGCCAGGACCATTGCCCCGCCAAAGGCCGGGGCCAGATGCCATGCATTGATGTACCCGATGGCGAAGTGGACGCCGATGGCCGGGATGTAACCGGCGACTCCCGCACCCAGCAGCATCCACCAGAGCCACGGCCGGCCGCGCTCGAATCCCCAGAGCACGGGCAGCAGCGTTGCCAACCCGCACCCGAGCAGCATCCCGCCGAAGCTGGCCCGGTCGTGGGCGATGAGCGGGATGATCCTCGGGTTCGCCGCTGACAAGGAGTCCCGCGTCGTATTCATGAACTCTAGATCTTCGGCCACGAAGACGCTCGTACTGCCGAGGCAAACGATCACAATCCCCGCCGTGAAGAGAGCCACGGCATGGCAAATCAAGAAGAGCTGGCCCCATTGGGCGACTCGCCACGGACGGTCCTCGCGCAAGGTGGGTGTGACGCGATCCTGGATCGGAGAGAGCGGTGCGGCCAGTCCGAAGAGTTGGAACTGAAACAGAATCGCCGCCACGAAGGCATGGAACGGGTCGAAATACCCATACCCGAGGAACGCAAAGAAGCTGAAGAACCCGGTGAACGACGAGGCCATGATCGTCACCTTGGCCCAGTGTCGGCCACGGCGTGATCCGTAGATTGACAGCATCGAGTAGCACAGCCCGAGCGAGATCATCGTCCCGGCCAGCGTGACGCGATCGTGGCACATGAAGTCGACGAGCTTGGGATTCACCCCGCAGAGTTGTTCGCGGTTCATGCCCACGAAATCTTCATCGTACGGCAGCATCACGCGGGAGAAGGCGATCGCCAGCGCCAGCCAGCCGCCGCCGAAGAGCGCGATCCCTTGCAGCAACGTCCAGACCCAACTCTCGGGGACACTTCGCGGATCGACAGGCGGCGCAATGATCGGGAGCCGCGCGAGTTCGGCCTCGTTGATCCGCTTGGCCAGACCCGGTCCCGAGAAGACGAGGCCCTCGTCGATGAGCACCAAATCGGCTCCCGCATCGCGGAGGTCGAGGGCATCTTGGGGGTCGAGGACGTGGCCGCGGGCCATGAGGAGCAGGTCTGGGCCGAACTCGACTCTCATGCTGCGGACCGCGTCCTTGAGCATGACATTCTTCCCAAGCGGTGCGTCTAGCAATATGCCCAGACCTCGTGGGAAAAGTGGCAAGACATCAGTCACCCCAAGTCCAGCACTCCGAACTTGCCAGATGACGGGTTTTCCACGAGCAATCCCTTGGATCAACGTCCCCCAAGCGACCCCCATTTCGTACTCAATGATAATTCCATCAACAAACGGCATCAGCCTCTCGATCGCGAGGAGCCAACGCTTGATCTGCCCTTCTTGCCGAGACATGCGGTTAATCGCGACCCGCAACAACACTGGCGGTCCGACGGCTGGACGCTGAGAAAGGGAAGCATTCAACGTCCGAGCCGAGATGGCGGGATTTCCCGATTGAGCATCAATTGTTTGCCTTTGGATTTCGAGAACGGTCTGAAACTGATCGGCTTCGACATTCAAATCCAGCGGCCCGACCTCGATACACCCGAACCCGAACCGCGACATCGCCGCCAGCGCCCCGCCCGTCGGGTCAATTAAGTGCCCTAACCCGACCCGCGAGGGAAACCGTAGCCCACCCTTTTCAAACCCCAACTCCGTGTTCGGAGCCATATGCCCCATTAAATCAATCACTCGCCCGCCACCCGGCAGCTTGGCCAGCCTTCCGATTCCGCCCAGCGCAATCGCCCGCGCCCACTCTGCTGGCAGGCAGAAGAGCAACGGGCGAAACACGGTGCGGTACGACCAGTCGGGCATGAGGGGAAACGATTGCGAGAGAGGCGAGACATCTGTCTAAACCATCGCGATGTTCTCACTTTCACTGAGGCTTGTCGATTGGAAGGCTGAGTGCCAGGCATTTATTCCTGTGGCTCATCCGGGAGTTCTTCTCGCAATTTCTGGAAGGCCGGAATCTCACGGAGCGAATTGAGGTCGGGATCGGTCGCCAGTAGATGTCCCTCGTTGAACCCAAGCTCTATCGATTTCTGTAGGAACTGGATCGCCTGCTCCCGGTAGCCTAGGATTTTCTGGTCGCGTTCCTTCGAATCGGGTTCATTCAGGACGTGCTCAATCGACCGGCCATAGACGCAAGCTATGTTGTATAAATAGACCCGTTCCAGCTTGTACTTCTCAAGCAGTTCCGGAGTATGGACCATCTGAATGGCGGCTTCGTACTCACCATGGATTGCCTTGCAGATCGCCAGTCCGGAAAGCGAGTTGTGGTTGTCTGGTTCGAGTTCCATCGCGTGACGGAAGTCCTCTTCAGCAGCATCAAACTGTCCCATGCGCAATCGGGTATGCCCCCGACTTGAGTAGAGGCGTGGGTTGCGAGGACTCACTTCTAGCGCAAACGTGTAGATGTCCGAGGCTTGCTGCCACTTGTCGACCTGGGTCAGGGCCTCGACTTCCCGGAGAATGTCCATCGCGGGAGAGAGTTGGTCCCAGACCACGATCCCCTCTTTGATTTCACTGTGACGGGACTCCGGTGCCGCTTTGAGCATCTCTTCCAAGGTCTCTCTGGCGGCTGGGGTGCCGATCGAGCCGATGGTGTGGCAGATCGCCTTCGACTGATCTTCTGACGATTTCTGCCAAGCTGCCACCAGCTTCGGCAGGACCGACGAATCGGACAGGTCCGCGAGCAGATGGAGACAAAACTCCCCATGGTCCTCGTCCGCATCGTCGAGGCCATCAATCGCCAGGCTCACCCACTGCGGATCGCCCGCCAGCTTGACCTGCCGCAGGATCTCCGACCGAGTCCCCGCGCTGAACTGGGAATAGCGCTGCACGATGGCGGGAAGCGCTTCGTGTCCCCCGATCTCCAGATAGAGGTTGACGAGACCATCGTCGGTCCCCAAGTGTTGATCGATCTCTTTCAGAAGGACCGGTAAGGCGGACCGATCGGCCAACTCACGAATTGCCAGGCGAGAGCGCCTATCAAGCGATCCACTCTCGATGCGCCGCCTTGTCTCGGTGCGAAAGAGAAGTTCTTCATCAATGGTCCGGTGGACCAGCAGCGCATCGAGCGCTGCATTGCGGACCGACTCATGCGGGTCGGCCAATGCCTTCGAGAGCAGGGCATACCGGTCCTGGACCCCCGCCAGCAGGAGCAGCCGCAACGCCTGGCTCCGGACCACCGGAGACTGGTCCTCCAGCAGCGTTCGCAGCCACGGAACCCAGCGCGGCTGAGATTCGACCGGCAATCGATGCAGGATCTTAAGCAGTCCGATTTTCCGCTGGAGTGCAGGTTCGCTGGCCAAGGCCACAGCCGCATCGCGAGCGGCGGGAAGCGGCGATGCCATGAGCGCGGAGAGGGCCTGGAACGACTCTTTCGAGGAACCGTTTCGAACGATGGACTCGAGAGGAGCGATGACCTCTGGATCGGTCGCCGCCCGTAGGGCATGAATCGCGGCCATTCGAGAATCCCCGTCCTGTGTAGTCAGAAGCGGTACGATGAGTTGGGGATCATCATTGGCGATCGCCTCACCGGCACTGAGCAGCACCGCCCGGCGGACCATGGGGTGGCCCGTCAAAAGTTCCTGGCGAAGCGTGGCTGCGTCGAGTTGTGCGACGAGTCGCCGGCTGACGATGAGCACACCATCATCTTCTGTCGAAGCGAGATTCGTCTCGCTCTCGTCGGCCATGCCGGGGATATTGACGAAGGCGATGTCCTTAACCTGTCCCGCCCAGAGTGGCAGGTATTCGAACCGCTCACTGTCCTGCTCCCGGCCATAGATGAGCCAATTGGGGATCAGTGGGTCGCCGATTCGCGAACCGCGTTCGAAGACGACGACGGCCCGTGAGGCACCCTGCTCGGCGGCAGCGGTCAATTCACGCATGAACCGCCCGGCGTTGAAGGAGTTGAGTTCGCCGGTGACATGCAGCACACCGATGCAGTTTTTGGGTCCGATGCGTTCGCTCCGAAAGGTGAGCGCATCAGCTTCGAACTTCGTGAGATTGACCTCGATCTCTCCGGCTGTGGTCACGACCTTGAGCGTCGTTTCAGGCAACTCGCGGTCACGGGACAACTTCGCGAAGACGAGCCAGACCCACGTCATCCCTCCCGGCGGAATGATCTGATCGGGTTTGCCTTGCAGGGCTTCGACATCGTGCGCCTCGCCGTCGATCACGAGCGGTTGCGATTTCAATTCCTCGCGAGTCTGAACGCGAAGATAGACTTCGGTTCCGATGGTCAGTTGGCTCCGTTTCGAGAAGACGGTGACTGGCTCCGGGGAATTATTCTTGAACCGCAGTTGGACCGCGAGATAGCGGACCCCCTCTTCGCTATAGGCGTTCGTCGTGTAGACCTGGAGATAATCGCGAGTACACACGAGGGCCGCGCCCGGCGGCGTGATGGCCCGCCCCATCGGGCGAGATCCTTGATGAAACGCCCGACGGAAGGCTCCCAACAGCCCGCCCGAAGGGGGAACTTCGCGGTCCTCTTGAGCGTGTGCCGCCGATAAACCGAGGCCCAGCACCGTGACGGTCAGGAGCAGACCCACTCGAAACAGCATAGCGGAAAGCGGCTTCTCACGGTTGCCCTCGGGTTGGTTTGCGTTTCCCATGGTCGCCTCCTCGAAAGCCCGATCGCGATGCGTACGGGCTACACGTCGCCGAACAATGCCTCAACGAACCCGTCCGGAGAGAAGACTTGCATGTCGTCGATCCCTTCCCCCAGACCGACGTACTTCACCGGAATCCCCATCAGTTGCCGAATGGCGATCACCACGCCGCCCTTCGCTGTCCCGTCGAGCTTGGCCAGCACGATCCCCGTGCAACCCGCCGCCTCGGAGAACTTTGTCGCCTGGTTCACTCCATTCTGTCCCGTCGTGGCGTCCAGGACCAGTAGGCATTCATGCGGAGCCCCCGGAATTCGCTTTCCAATGACGCGATGAACCTTGCCCAGTTCCTGCATCAAGTTCGTCGCCGTTTGCAACCGACCCGCAGTATCGATGATGACGTAGTCGGCCCCGAGCTGGACGCCCTTGTCACACCCCTCAAAGGCCACCGCAGCCGGGTCGCTCCCCGAGGGCTTAGTGACGATCTCGCAACCGATTCGTTTGGCCCACATTGTCAGTTGCTCGACAGCGGCCGCGCGGAAGGTGTCCCCGGCAGCCAAGACGACTTTCTTGCCATTCTTCTGAAGAAAGTTGGCGAGCTTCGCGATCGAGGTGGTCTTCCCGACCCCGTTGACGCCGCACACCAGAATCACGGTCGGACCCGATTCGGCCTTTTTGAGTGGCGAGAGCGGCTGGTCGATGTCCCAGGCAATCTCGCCATTTCCCTTGAGGATCTCTTTGAGTTTGTTGCGCACCGTGTCCCAGATTTCGGTCGGTTGGACGGTTCGTCCCCCGCAGCGTTGCCGAATGTCATCGACGATTGCCTTAGCGGCGGTCACACCCATGTCGGTGCCGATGAGTCCGCGATGGAACTCTTCGAGCTTGATCTCATCAAGGATCACCCCGGCCTTGAATAGGTCGCGAACATCGGTGCGCAGAATCTCCCGCGTCTTCTGCACGGCGGCCTTGAGCTTGTCGAACAATCCCATGTTGAGTCGTCAGTCTTTCGTGATCCGTTGTCCATCGAAGCGGTAAGTATCAAGGGGCAAGGGCCAAGGGGCAAGAGTGTCCCGCCTCGAAATCGGTGGCGGTGCCATTCCCGAGAGGGGACCGTTCAAGGTCGGTCGGCCATGAGCCCGTCCTACTTCGGACGATAGCGAGCGGTGAAGGTGACGGCCTGTTGATTTAATTGCCTGCCCGATTACCATTCCGCCCGGCAGTTGGAGGCTGGGGCTGGGGGCGAGGGAGGGTTTGCCGTGGAGTATTGGTC
>JAYSVZ010000102.1:0-2582 GCA_043718305.1 Planctomycetota bacterium
TGCGGTTCTTCGAAAAGACACGCTACAAATGGCGCCGCCGCCGCAACATCGTCCGCTTCGTCCTGCTGGCCTTCACCCACTGGCGCGACGCCCACCCCCAACCCCAGTCCCCACCCACGCCACCACCCAAACATCAACCCGCCTGACCCCCGAAACCCTGTCGGCTTCAGCGCGGAGTGTCGGAAAATGTCCTGAATATCGGGTATCCGCCTGTCGCTTGTCGCGTTCGGACCACTCTGAAGAGCACAAAGAAGAACCGCTTGACGAGTCGTCGTTGAACGCTCTGGACGGTATCTCAAGGACTGCTAATCTTTGATTAACCACGAGCGGTTCGTGGCCAGCAGTCGCCTCTGCTTAACCCGGTTCGGACACCAGACGAAGGAGGGCATCATGCCTCTAATCCTTTTAATCTGGTTCGGCACTTGCGGCGGGATGTTGCTCGCGCTCTACTTCTTCTAGGTCGCGCGGGAGCAGGTTCCAACCTGCCCCAACAAAAAACTTCGACCCCTTGCGAGGTCGAAGCCTTGTGCCGAACCGACACGGCTGGCCCGACGTGAACTTGACGGTTCGTCGGGCCAGCTCTTTCCATGACTCTACCATCCGTCCCAGCTCGGGGCAAATCCCATGTTCCACACAAAACTCGTCAACGGACAATTCCTGCTCAAACGTCGGCTCAAAGCGAGCCTGACGCAGAAGCGACTCGCCGACCAAGCGGGCGTCTCCAAAAGCACCATCGAGCGCGCCGAAAAGGGGGGCCGCTTACGACCCCAGCTGATCGCCCAGCTCGCCAAACTCCTCGATGTCAGCATCAAAACTCTGATCGCCGAAGAGGAGCCGGGGAGTTTGCGGGCCGAGTTCGCGCCCTTCCTGACCCATCTTCGCGTCGAGTTCGAAGACCTCCGCTATTTGGAGATCAAGACGATCGAAGCCGGGGCTCGCGCGGCGGAGCATGTCCCTAAGCTCGAAGCCATGTTCATCGAGCCGTATCTCCTTCGAAATGCTGTCTCCCCCGAAGCGACCCCCGCAGAGTGGGAGGGGGCCACGCTCGCTCCCGAACTTCTGGCCCAGCCCGGTCCCAAGGTGATCCTCGGTGACCCCGGCAGTGGTAAGAGCACGCTGGTCGCATGGATCACGCTGCAACTGACCGCCGCCACGCCGTTCAGCCACGCCTTGGGCGATCGCATTCCAATCCCGCTGATCCTTCGCGAGATCAACCTGGCAGAGGTCATGCGGCGGAAGAAGGAGCTGACCTGGGAAGACCTGCTCCGCGCGTTCCAAGCCTGGTGCGGCAAACACAAAAAGTTCGCCGAGGCCGTCGCGGGGGACTCGCTGTTCGATCTGATTAGCAAGGGGCAAGCGGTCCTGCTCCTGGATGGGCTCGACGAGATCGACTCGACCACGCGACGCAAAATCCGCACAGCCCTTTGGAAGCTGATCGAGAAACATCCGGAGAACCTCGTGATCTGCACCTCGCGCCCCGTGGGGTACGAGGATGTGCCGTTTGACTGGGAAGCCGGGGAGGGGTTAGAGGAGAGTGGTGAGGGGTTAGTGGGCCGAAGGAAGAGCAACCACAAGACCGCACGCCTCGCCTTACGCTCTTCCTCCCCTCTCCCGGGAGAGGGGCCGGGGGTGAGGGAAGCCAGACGAGAGGTGAGAGGTGAGAGACGAGAGCCAGCAGGCCACCCGGACGGCTCGCTGCGCTCGCCGGGCGATTTCGGAGAATTCGCCGACAATCGGGCTCACGAACAACTCCAAAAAAACATTATTCGCCATATGGAGCGGCTGTACCTCGCCCCGTTCGACAATCGGCAGATCAAGGGGTTCATCGATCACTGGTACGCCGACCGGCTCGCATCACCGGGGCGGACGGCGACCAATGCCGACGGGATGCTGGGGGCGATTCTCACCAATCCGTCGACGCTGACGCTGGCTCGGATTCCCAATGTGCTGACGATCATGGCGATCCTGCACGAGCGGCGGAACGTGCTCCCCGATGGGCGGGCCAAGCTCTATGCCGCGGTGGTCGATCTCTATCTGGTTCATATCGACCAGTCACGAGGAATCATCCGCGATCAGGAAATCCGGGCCACCCTCGCCGAGCAGAAACTTTGGCTGGGGCGGGTCGCCTGGGAAATTCAGCGGCGGCGGATGGCCAATGAACAACTCAAGAAAGACCAGCGGGTCGAAGACTCGTCGATCTTGCTCGTGACTAACGAGGAACTGGTCGCCTTCATCACCGCCGAAGCGCAAGATCCCGACAACCCCGATGCGGTCTACTCCGCCAGCGACATCATCGACTTCCTCCGCAAGGTCCATGAGCGGGCCGGTCTCGTCATCGAGCGGGGACAAGGCCGCTATAGCTTCATCCATCTGTCGTTCGTCGAATACTTCGCCGGACACTATCTCCTGCACAGCTTCGAAGATCGTCTCCGCAGTGAGAAGAAACTCTTGCCATCGCTCAGCGTGCGGACGCTGTGGCACGAGACCGTGATCTTCGCGATCGAGGAAGCCCGCGAGACGCTGCACCGCAAGCGGGTGCCGCTGCTCAAGTTGCTCATCCCCTGGTTCAATCCGGTCACCGG
>JAYSVZ010000103.1:0-7555 GCA_043718305.1 Planctomycetota bacterium
GATGCATGCCGCCGGATTGGTTCGGGGGAAGCTTGCCGGGAAGCAGTTGGAAGGAGCCCGCTCGCGACTTCTGAAGCGGATCGGCTTCCATATGACGAAGGATGAACGCGCCAACACGATCGTCGTGTTCGATGCCAAGGCCGCTCCCGTGATGGCCTCGCGCGAGGAGCATCTGGAAGGTTTTCGCGTTCTCTATCCCGAGCCGGGACATGAGGCCGACGAGTTGATCGAAGATCTGATTCAGCAGGATCGCGAACCGCGCAAGTTGCGAATCGTGTCGAGCGACCGAAGGCTGCATCGGGCCGCTCGGGAACGCATGGCGGCTGCCGTTGCGAGCGATCGGTACTTGGATGAGCTCGATGAGCGGCGCGTGCGCCGAGAGCGCGACGCCGGGGCCACCGCGCGGGTCGCGATTGCCGAAAGTCGCCCTGCCATCCCGCTGCCGACGCCCCCGACACCTTCCGCCAACCCCGCGCGACCCCCTCGGCAGACCACGCCCATCAATGAGGTCGACTATTGGATGAAAGAATTTGGCGCGGTCACGATCCCCTCTCAAGATGAGTTCGAGGACCATCCCTTGCCGCAAGTGGCTGAGCCCACTCCCGTGTCTAAACCCACCCCGGCCAACAAACCGGTCTCGACCCCGGCGAAGCTGGCGGGAGCCATTCAGCCGTTGCCCAAACCGCCAGCCACAGCCGCCCGCTGGACGCCGACCTTTGACCCCACCCCCACCGCGCCCCCGCCCCGGCGGGTGATGGAAGCCGATGTGGCCGTCAGCCGACCGACCGAAGAAGACCAACAGGCCCGCGAACTCGCCTTCTGGCAGTCCGAGGTCGACCGAGTCTTGAAGGAAGAAAGAAAGCCCGGTGGGTGAGGTGGGGTAACTCTGTTCCAGCCCCAGAGGGCGTGATATCCTGAGCGTGGTGATTCGAACCGTTCACGCACATCCGGAGTTCTCCATGTCCCTCGCCTCGCGTCGTCGTTTCCTCCAGTGGTCCGCACTCGCAACAGTCGCGGGGGCCTTGCCGTCGATGGGTTGGGCTTCGACCGATGCTCCGCTGTTCAAGATCTCTCTGGCACAGTGGTCACTGCACAAGGCCCTTCAGGGAGGGAAGCTCGACAACCTCGACTTTGCCAAGACGGCCAAGGAAGAGTTCGGCATCGAGGCGATCGAGTACGTCAACCAGTTCTTCAAGGACAAGGGGAAGAACAAGGAGTACCTCGGCGAGATGAAGAAGCGGGCCGCCGATTTGGGAGTCAAGACCCTGCTCATCATGGTCGACGGCGAGGGGAACCTCGGCGACCCGGACGAGGCCAAGCGGACGCAGGCCATCGACAACCATAAGCAGTGGGTCGAAGCGGCGGCCTTCTTCGGCTGCCACTCGATTCGCGTCAACGCAGCCAGCGGCGGAACCTACGAAGAGCAGATCGACCGGGCTGCGGACGGACTGGGTCGGCTGACCGAGTTTGCGGAACAGCATCAGCTCAGCGTGATCGTCGAGAACCACGGCGGGCTCTCTTCGAACGGGGCGTGGCTGGCCAGCGTGATGAAGAAGGTCAACCACCCGCACTGCGGCACTTTGCCCGACTTCGGAAACTTCCGTGTCAGCAAAGATGAGATGTATGACCGCTACAAGGGGGTCGAGGAGTTGATGCCGTTCGCGCATGCCGTGAGCGCGAAGTCGCACGACTTCGACGAGATGGGGAACGAGATCCACACCGACTACCGCAAGATGATGAAGATCGTCCTCGACGCCGGATACCGTGGCTATGTCGGAGTCGAGTACGAAGGCGGCAAGATCGACGAGTACGCTGGGATTCGTGCGACGAAGAAGCTGCTGGAAACGGTGCGGGACGAGATGTCGAAGAAGGCATGAGGCCCGCCATCAGCCATCAGCCATCAGCCATCAGCCATCGCTTGGCCCTCGTACTCCCCGCTGCGGGGCGGAGTACGAGGTTCCTCACGTCTGGTGAGGGGGTAGCAGCGACCAACGCGAGCGAGCACCCGGCAGCTTCCAAGAAGCCGTTCCTGTTGCTGGCTGGACAGCCCGTTTGGCGGCGGGCCATCGAGCCGTTTCTCGCTCGCACCGATCTGGTCCAGGTGCTGATGGTGGTTTCCCCGGAAGACCTCGACTGGGTCTGCGAACGCTTTCGCGATGAACTGGTCGCTCTGGGCCCGATCATGTCGGTCATCGCCGGTGGCCGGGAGCGCGCAGACAGTGTTGAAAAGGGGCTGCGACTGGTTTCGAGTAAAGTCGACTTAGTCGCGGTCCACGACGCCGCTCGCCCGTTGGTGACTTCAGCCCTGGTCGAAGCGGTCGCGAAAGCTGCGATTCGCACGGGGGCGGCTCTCCCCGCGACGCCGATCGCCAGCACGATCAAACGTGTTGGGGCGAATCAACGCGTGACTGAGACGGTGAGTCGCGCGGGACTGTGGGCCGCACAGACGCCGCAGATTGTACGCCGCGATTTATTGCTCCGGGCTTATACCGAGCGAGGATCGTTTCAACCGACCGACGAGGCCCAGCTCATTGAACGTCTGGGCCATCCGGTCGAGATCGTGCCCGGCGAGGCGTGGAATCTAAAGATCACGACCCGCGACGATCTTGAACTCGCCGAGGCGATCCTCGCGTGCCAATCTTGAATGGAAGGTTCCCAGCACAACGCGAGCGGTCAGAGACAACTGCCGTGGGATCGGCTTCCAGCCTGTCTTTTGACAAATAACTGACAGGCTGGAAGCCTATCCCACGGGTCAGACAAGTCTGACCGATCGCCTTACTGGGCGGACCCATGCAAAAAACCCGGTCACGCGCCAGGCGTCACCGGGTTGAACGAACGACCGACGGTTCGAAGAACTACGGGCTCACGATCTGGTCGAGTTGATCCTGAATGTCATTCAGGTCGGCCTGGTTAATCGCCCCGAGGACGAGCGCCCCGGTCGCTGCGGTGACCGTCCACAGGGTGATGATGTCGAGGCCACCCAGGACGCCGCCTTGAGCGTACCCTTCTGGTGGACAGTATTCGTCCTGTGCCCGGATCACGCCTTCGGAGGCGAGAGCCATCTTGCGAGCGGCATTCGCGGGAGCTGCTTCCGACTTCCAAACGCGAATCGGAGCCTTGACTTCACCGACAGCGATCTCGTAGACGCCGGTCTTGACCTGCGGCATCGCGAAGGTGCCGTCCTTCTTGGAGATGGTTTCGGCGATGGTCTTGCCATTCTGGGTGAGCACGACCTTGGCACCGTCGACCGGGTTCGCCTTGGCGTTCAGCACCGCACCCGTGAGAGAGCCACTGGTTTGCAAGGCCACATCACGGGTCTTCGGAGCGGCCACCGCCGCCTTCGGAGCTGCGAACGCAGCTTGGGGAATGACCATGCCGATGCACGCGAGGGCAACGACGGCATGTGTCAGCTTGCGAGAGAATTTCATGGCATGTCCTTTACGGTTCGATGCGGCCGGTGGGGGGGAGGCAGTGACGAAGTGTTCCAACACGCCGTCGGCCGACCGGCGCCAGGGGCTGACACGGCTCGCATCCGTGGATGCTCGCACTCCGCGTTCGTGAATGGGGTTCCGAGGAGTCTCTCGGGGTGAGAATCGACAGGTTGGTCAAGGCGGAAGCCATGACCGTGGAGATGAGGGGTAAGTACCCCAGTCTGGGACTAGGTGTCAACATCTCCCAGTTCTATATCGGTAATCCGAATAGTCAGAGTTTGCCGATTATCTGGAAATTGGCGAATTATCGTGGTGAAACGGTCGTAGAGGGTCTCGGCGATCGGCGAAAACCGCCGTCCCCGCGCAGCCTCTCGGATCGCCCTGTTTGCTGCCGGGAGGCCATGTTTCCTTTTGACATCACTCCCGCGTGAACTAGCGTTGAAGTGGACGAGTCTCGACAGCGCGACTCTTCCAGCCATTCGCTGCCCCCTCGCGGCCGGACCGTCGATCATGAACAGTACCACCTCACATTCACAGTCGCACCCGATGACCTCGACCCGCAACTTCCTCGGGTTGCTGGGGCTGTGCGAGGTCGCTCAAAGCAACTCCCTGGAAATTCGGGACACCCTGCTGGCGCGGATGCTGAGCGCGATTCAATTCCGTGACGAACAGATCCTGTTCCACTCGCGGCGGGTGGCGATTGTGGCGGTGGGGATCTCGCAACGACTTGGATGGACCATTGAGGAGTCACAGCATCTGGAGATTGCCGCCCTGTTGCACGACTTTGGCAAGGTCGGAATGCCGGACCATATCTTGCAAAAGCCGGGTCGGCTGAGCCCCGATGAACGGGAGATGCTGCGAATTTCGCACGATGTCGCCGAGATCTTGCTGCAAGCCAGCCGGTTCCCCGAGGTTGTACTGGAGATCTTTCGCGACTCGACGGGGACGGGCGGCGGCGTCTCGGCGGGGCTGCTCGGCAGACACTTGGGGGCCCGAATTCTGGCTGTGGCGGACGCCTTTGATTCGCTCACCCACCATCAAGCCCATCGCCGGGCTTTGTCGCGCGAGCAAGCCCTGCACCACCTTCAAAACACCGACGGAGCGAAGTTCGATCGGAATGTCATCGCGGCCCTGCAGCGCTGGCTCTCATCCGATGACGCAATGGCCCTCGAAGAGAACAAGGAGATCGAAGAAGCGATCCGCCAGAACGGGCTCATCAACCCCGAAATGGTCGAACAAGCCAACAGCTTATGCCATCTCTTTTCCCAGCTCAGCATGCTGGAGAACCTTTACGACGGATACTATTTCGTCGATATCAAACGGCGAGTCACCATCTGGAGTCGCGGGGCCGAGAAGGTTTTCATGGCCAAACGCGGCGATGTCCTCGGGGAATTGTGGTCGAAGCAGGTCATCAACTACTCCGCCAAGGGATTAGAGACGAGCGTCTTCGATCTGGCCATCTCCAGCGCCCAGCCCCAGATGATGTCAGTGCAGGTCAAGACGACCCGGGGGAATGTCGAATCCGATGTCCACGCGATCCCGGTCTATGACCATCAAGGAAACTTCCGAGGTTCCTGCGAAATCATCCAGCAAGTCAACTCCAGCCGCCGCGGTTCCGAACAGTTTCAAGAACTCCAACTCGCCGCGACCCGCGACCCGCTCACCAGTCTCGCCAATCGAACTGAGTTGGAAGCCCGCCTCAAGAAGGTTCACGAAGCCAGTGACGAACCCGGCGGAACGCCATTCAGCGTGATCTTCCTCGATATCGACCATTTCAAGCTGATCAACGACGAGAACAGTCACCAAGTGGGAGACCAGGTGCTCGTCGATGTCGCTCACTTGCTTGAGGATGAGGTTTACTCCGGCGAGATTGTGGCCCGCTATGGGGGTGAAGAATTCGTCATCGTCTGCCCGGAAACCATGCTCAATGATGCCGTGCAGAGGGCCGACCGGCTGCGGCGGGCCATTCAAACGGCCACGCCCGGTGATCTTCGGGTGACGGCTTCGTTCGGTGTCGCTCAGTTCGAAGATCGAGATACGATCGACAGCGTCCTGAAACGGGCTGACGAAGCGATGTTCGACGCGAAGCGGGGAGGTCGAAACCGAACCTGCTTTCGAAATCGAAAGGCAGAATCGAAAGAGTTCCGCCTAGAGGATACGAAGTCGAACGACAACCAGGATCCTTACAAGTACGTCCTCCGCTTCCGAGCTGCGGTGGCGACCGATTTAATCTCGCACAAGATGGCCGGGTTTGTGGATGGGAACAAAGGGAAGCTCCGCGATGTCAAACCCGACCGGTTCACGGTCTTCGTTGGCGAGGGAGGGTTGTTCGGCGGGTGGGGCTCCACACCCGAGAAACAACCGGTCAAGGTGTTTATCGAACTGGGAGCGATGGACCGCTCCGCAAGAAACCCGCGGGTTGAGGTCAAGGTGACCGTCACTCCCGAAGGCCGCCGCCCATCCCCGGAAGTCTTTCAAAACCGGGCCATCCGAGTCAGCGAAGAAGTCAACTCCTATTGCTGCGGGGAGTGATCGTTGGGTGTCATTGCTTTTGATGGTGAAGATCGAGGCTTTGCGAGGATGACGAATTTCTCCGATCATCCCGGAGGGATGCGAGAAATTAGCCGGTGGTTGAGCGCCAGCGACACCACCGGAAAACGATTCCAACTCCGACCGCATCCTGATGGGATGCCAGAACCGCAGCCTCGGGAACCGGCATTCTGGCATGCTCCGGGATGCGATCACTAGGTGGGGTTATGTCCCGGTGGTGTCGCTGGCGCTCAACCACCGGCTAATTTCTGAGACCCCTACCGGGGTCAGGCACGCAGTCTTCCCCCCTGCGTCAACGGGCTGCCGTAATTCACGACGCACACACTTGATCGTTCCGTATTTCGTGATTGACCTCACACATCAAAACCGATTTGCTATAGTAGAGGCAGACGAGGCCGACGGAGAGGTCCGTCACATCCTGCACAGCAGTTCACAAGGAGTCGAGCATGGGAAAAGGGAACAACAGTCAGAAGAACGACAAGAAGGCCATGAAGCCCAAACAAGACAAGAAGGGCACCAAGGTCGTCGAGACCAAGAAGTAGGTTTCGCTTTCACGACTGGGCGACCACCCGTGTGAAACCGGGTGGTCGTTTCGTTTTAGAACCACTCGGGCAGCATTGATCTCTAGCCACGTTCGCCGACAATCTCCCAGACCGACAGCCACGGAGCGATCACTCCGCTTCAGCCACGGCGACCACTTCGGTCCGACTTCGGAGGACCATCACCGTCCCGTCGATCGGAAATCGAGGGAGTGCTCGAACCACTTCCAGCTTGGCGCGGGTCGAGGTATCGAACTGCTCCCAGCCTACGTTGCTGGTCACCAGCAGGCTCCCCGGTGTGGCCAGATGCCGGGAGATCTCTTCGGGTCGCGAGATCCGCGGGACCGGTTGATTGGCGTAGTAGACCAGCGAAGGTGAATTCAGGCGAAATGAAGCCACGGGGTGAACCGCCTTTCCGGGTTGCAGGAACTCGGCCAAGGAAGCACTCGTTTGATGCCGGTCAATATGCCGGGCTGCTCCGCTCAGCACGCTCAAGCTGAAGACGACGGCCGTCACTGAAAAGACGGCCAGCATGCGGCCCGCTTGGCCGCGCTCGGCGAGCCACCAGCAGGCCATGCCTCCCAGAAGGACCGGAATTCCCACCCATGCCACGGGAAGCAAGTCGGCCACCAGTGTCGCCTGCACCCCGAGGTGGACCAACAGCGGCTGGCCTTCGCGGGTCACTCGAATCAGGATCGGTAAACCAATCAGGAACGCGAGACCGACTCCGGCCAAGCTGCCAAAGGCCCACCGCGACCAGAACCGCCAATTCTCACGCGGCTCGCGGAGCCACCGCTCCAGGCATCCCCCGACCAAGAGTGCCAGCGGCGGGTAACACGGGAGGACATAGTTCGGCAGCTTCGTTCTGGCGATCGAGAAGAACACAAAGATCACGGCGAACCAGCAGACGATGAGTCGCCACGCGGCCTGATCTTTTACGACAGCATGACTGGCCGCTTCGGGGCGGAATCGCAACCTTCGCCAGACGGCGAGGAAGCTCGGAAGAAAGAAGAGCGACCACGGAAAAAAGCCGAT
>JAYSVZ010000104.1:0-25316 GCA_043718305.1 Planctomycetota bacterium
CCGCAGGTCGACCCAGGTGGCCCGTTCCTCGTGGATGTGCCGCTGCCGAGGGAAACTCGGAACGACCGTTCCGGCGGGGTCAAATTCGAACCGGCCAAAGGCGTCCTGCCACGGCTGTTCTTCGCTCGGTTCGTCGATGAAGTACGTGACGCGCGGGAGTTGTCCGTCGCGAGTTTCGACAAGCGTCTGGATGCCGAACTCGCGAAGCGTTTGAGCAGGCCCGTTGGTGGGAGTCTGCTTGAGAACCGCTGTGTAACGCAGCAGTGTCTGCTGGGGCGCGTCCGCTGCTTGCAGCCCCGAGACCGCGACCAAACACGCGACGAGAAGCCATCCGAATTGCCGCATCGTTCACCTCCTGGCGACACCGTGCGGTATCGCGTGACTCGGGCTGCCTGGCCTTGCCGACTGCCGGACAAGTGGCCAATAGACATTCTTCGAGCGGCCTGGAATGGCACATTGTGAGCGGCAAGGCGCTAGCCGCCGGTTCTTCTCATCGACCGACCGCCAGAACCCGCGGCTAGCGCCATGTGGCTCACATCTCGAACACCCGAAGGCGTCATTCCAGGCCACCCGAAGAATATACCGAACTCGGCGGTCGCCGTCCCTTGCTTGCTCGAAATCCCAAGGCCGCACAATTGACACAATAGGAATAATCGGTAAGCTGCGGATGTCTCTCACGGACTCGCTGTCCTAACTCATTCGTCGCCCCCCATGACTCTGGGATGTGGGCGATATGGCAATGTTGCTGTCGGATGGAGTTGTGGTTGCAGTTAAGCCGGTCGTCGTGGCGATGCTCGAGCGGGCCGAGCGGTTTGCCCGAGCGGGCGAACTCGAACACGCAGCCTCCTTCTTTCGGGCTGCGGTCGCAGCCGATACGACCCCCGTGGCGCGAGTGGCCTATGGGGTCTTCCTCGTCGCCAGAGAACGTGAAATCGCGGGCCGTAACCAGCTTCTGGAAGCCTGGGAGATGGCCAAGCGGAGCGGGGATGGCCGGGCGCGAGCGATCGTTTGTCACAATTTGGCCGCTCTTCACCGCCGAATGGGTCAGACCTCGGCTGCGGAAAGTTATCAGCAGTTGGCGATCAGAGCGAGTCTCGATGCCGACCCGTGCGGGCAGCTACCGGGTTATGTGCTGAGCGGGCGGGCGCTCGATCTCGCGAGTCGTGAGCCGGAAGTCGCTGAGGATCTATTCATCTCCGCGGGGACCGAAACGCAAGAGTCGGTGGCTGCGGACCTCAATCGCGGTGTGCTGGCCTACCGCCGAGGCGCCATCGAGGACTCACGAAAACTGTTGCACGCGGCGTTCGAGGCGGCCCAGTCTTCGGAAGACTATGAAACGTGTGCTGCCGCACTCACGAACCTCGCTCATCTGAAGCGCGAGCAAGGTCACTGGTCGACCGCCGACGAATGCCTGGCGTTGGCTCAACGAATCCACGAGCGCGCCGGGCGATCGCGATCCACGCTCCGGCAAATGCAGTACCGCCGGGAGTTGAAACGCGGATTGGTATTGCTGGGGGGCCATCCCGAATGGAACTGAACGCGAAACGGAAAACCGTTCCAGTTTGCGTGCCGTGAGAGGATTTGACCTGTCCTCCGCCCCAACCCTGAAGGAGCCGCCTTAACGGACATCCTGGAGTTCTACGATGAAATGGAGCGTCGCGTTCGGCGGAATATCGGGCGGAGATCCGGCCTCGCCGTAGCCCAGGCTGCCGGGGATTTCCAGTTCGATCATCCCCCCTTTTCCGATGAGTTGTAACCCTTCGGTCCAGCCGGGGATCACGCCCATCAGTAGGAATGAGACCGATCCCTTGCGGTAAGAACTGTCGAAGACTGTCTGGTTATTGAGCCAGCCGTGGTACTGGACGAGAACTTTCTGAGTCGCGGTCGGTTTGATTCCGGTTCCGTCTCGGAGGATACGGTACTTCAGCCCCGAGTCCGTGGCGGTGAACTCCGAGGGGGCCAACTCATCGATGAGTCCGACCCGCGCGGGGAGGTCGGGAAGGCCCAGACGCTTGATCGCCGCCGCGTTCTTCGAGCCGCAACCCACCAATAGGAGAGTCGCGACGAGGCATCCGACAGCCGTGAGTTTGTGCAGCATGGAACACCGATTGTCCGACAAGGCCGATGGAGTCAGTCGGGAGCGTAACGTTTTCCGCGCGGCCCTTCACGCTTCAGCCGGGGGCCATCGGAACCGATCCGGGGGTAACAAGGCGTGCATCTGGGATGCCACCAGCCCTCGCCCCGCGTCAAGCACCGGGATGATCGATTCCGGTAGGGGTTCCAGTTTGACCCGCTTCATGACCTGATTCAACCGCCATAAGAGTTTCGTCGAATCCCGATAGTCTGCGAGAAACCGCTCCGCGATGAAGAGGGGGATGAACCGGGCCAGTTCCCGAGTCGGCTCACGGGCTGCCGCATTGACGACGGTTTGCACAACCAGCGGGTCGATCGACCGCAGCGCCGTGTAGTACCGATCCAGCCGTTCCGGATGCCGCTCCGATAGTTCCGCATCGATCAGGAGTTCGGTGACGATATGGCCGAGGAACCCATTCATATAGCGATCGCCGGGAAGCTGTTGGCGAAAGAGGGCGGTCATCTGGGCCGTGACCTGATTGAATCCGAGCGTGGTGTGAAACCAGTCATCATCGGAAAGGTGTTCCAGGATCCCCAGCGCGACTTCGTGCTCCGGCGACTGCTGCGGCCATTGGTCGAGTAGCGGCTCAATCCGCTTGGCTCGCATTCGAACTTTTCGATCGACCACTGAGAGCCAATCGGGGACCGCCGTCCCGGCCATCAAGTAAGGTCGATCGAGGTAGCGAATCCCGTGGGCGAGGTAGTTCATCGTGGCCTTCGTAACCGGTCGGGAAGGCTTCCTATCAGCCCGCACGGAGAATAGCTCGGTGGAGACGCTCGAAGCAAGAACCCGTCTCAGGGGCAAGACTTCCAAGGTGCGAAAACGACGGAAATCACTTCACCAGCACAGTGTGCTGGCTGTTGGATCACAGTCCTTCACAAAGCCGGGATCACATTTCCAAGAGCAGAGAATTGAACCACGGAACACACGGAATACTCGGAAAAAGAGAGGAAACCGAGCGTCATCCGAACGTCTGGCTGAGGGGCGAAGGTCTGTCTCTTGGGGGGTGACATACGGGAAATGGCCGCTCTACGAACGACTGCTTCCCGGTTCTTCTTCCGTGTATTCCGTGTGTCCCATGGTTCAATCCCTGCCTCTGAGACGGCAATAAACACTGGGAATTCGTGGCCTTGGCACACCTTGGAAGCGATGCCCTGTGTCACACTGCGGCTGTGCCGCGTTCTGTGCCTCCGGCGTCCCCGGGTGTGCTTCTCACCCGTGGTGATCCTTCGACATCGGCTGGCGTTGATCGAAAAACTGCTCTAAGATCATTCGTAGATTGCTTCTCCCCCGATTCAGGAATGCGGCGCGATGCCCAAGGTCACCTTCGTCAAAGAGAAACGTACGATCGAAGTTCCCGAGGGGGCTGTCCTCCGGACGGAAGCCCTCAAGAACGGCATCGAAGTCCATGAGTGGATTCACCGGGGTCTCTTCAATTGCCACGGGCTGGGCGGCTGTGCTTCTTGCTCCGTGAATATTGTGGAGGGTGAGGAAAACGTCAGCCGACAAGGGCTTCGCGAGTGGTTGCGATACCTGCTCGGACCGCTGACCTTCTTCATGCGAATCGGAAAAGAGAAGACCCTTCGGCTTTCGTGCCAGTGCGTGATCCACGGGGATTGCAAAGTGGAAACCCAGCCGCCGATCTTGTCGAGCGGCGAGAAGTTCTGGGAGTAGGCATCGCACTCGCCGGGCTCATCTCCCCACACCATCCTTTTGACGAGGAAACGCACATGGCTTCAAGCACGCGGAATCGGTTGGCGGGGGTGGCTGTTCTGGGAGTGGCGGGTCTCGCCTTCTACCTCGGGATGAACTTCAAGGGGCCGGGACTCGGCGGGGGCGGCGATGGTGTCGGTGTCCCCACGGGGGCGACCGGGACAGGGCAGGGTGAAGTCGACTTAGCCGACAACCCCTTAGTCCGGCCTCCCTCCGAGATTTTCGGGGATGAGGCTCTCGTGTCGAGCGGCCCGACCCATCCCGCAGTCAAAACGGAGTTGGTGACAGTGGTCGTCGACGACCCTGACTACCGGCTGACGAATACAAGCGATATCGCCGATGCGAAGCCCGCATCGCTTAGCGAAGTCGCCCAGGCTGCGAGTCTGACCCAGGGTGATGGCCAAGGGATTCGCGTTCGCATCTATAAGACAAAGACAGCTCGCGCAGGGACGCTCAAAGATCTGGAACTCCGGCTGATCGAGATCGGCCTGAACCGAGATTCGATCCAGGTGAAAGACGAGTTCTTGCCGTAATGCGTGTTCCCCCTTCTCAGCCAAGAGATCTCGAGCGCCGGAGACTTGGAGCGATGGTGCGATGACAGAAAAAATCGCGTTTGAAGAGGCGTTGGCCGAGTTGCAACACTTGGTGACCGGTTTGGAAACCGGGCAGGTCACGTTGCAAGACTCGCTCGCGCGCTATGAGCGGGGGGTTGGGCTGGTGGCGCATTGCCAGTCACTTCTTGATCAGGCTCATCAACGGATTGAGATCGTTGTTCGCCGCACCGCGAGCGGGACCATCGAAACGGCTCCGTTCGATCTTCCGGCCACGATCGATGGGGAGGCAGCTGCTGCGACCACAAACCGAGCTGCGAAGAAGAAACCGCGGGCCGCGAAAGAGGCTCCCAAGGAGCTGCCGGGGTTGTTCGAAACTGGTGCGGTGGTGGCAGCCCCCGAGGGAGAGGCGGCGCCCTTCGATTGACCCTGAGAGCGGTCGTGTCGGACTCTAAACAGAATACGAACTCAGTCAACTCCTCATGCACGCCACACAATTCCTCTCCAAGAAGACCACTGACCGCCCCGCTGCGGTGGTGATCGTCTATGGGGAGGAGGTCCACCTCAAGCAGCAGTGTATTGCGAAGATCGCATCACTTTGGCTGGGAGATGGGCCGGATGCCGCCGTGGGTCTGGTTCGATTGGACGGGAAAGAAACCGATCTCAAGGCGGTGAAGGGGGAGTTGCAAACGGTCGGGATGTTTTCGTCATCGCGGCTGGTCATTATTGATGAGGCGGATGACTTTATCACGAAGTATCGCGAAGGGCTGGAGGCTTATTGCCTGAAGCCAGCCTCGCGGTCGGTGCTGGTCCTGGCCTGCAAGGGGTGGAAGTCGAACACCCGGCTGGCGAAAAAAGTGATCGAACTCGGCGGTGACCTCGACTGCAAGGAACTCGCCGCCGGGGCCCTTCAGAAGTGGCTCACGGAACAGGCTCTCGCCGAACACGGCAAGAAGCTCAGCCGTGAATCGGGGAGCCTGCTCGTCGAACTGGCGGGCACCGGACTGGGCCAACTCAACCAGGAACTGGCCAAACTCGCCAGCTACGTCGGAGATCGCGGCGACATCAAGCCCGAAGATGTGCGGCAACTCGTCGGGGGGTGGAAGGCCGAAGAGACCTGGACCATGACTCGCGCGGTCCTGGATGGGAATCCTGGGACGGCGCTGGCTTGCCTGGGAAAACTACTCCACAGCGGGGAAGCTCCGGCGAAGATTCTGGGCGGGATCACGTATGTCTTTAAGAAGTATGCCATTGCGACCGAGTCCTCGCGGAAGTCGAGCCAACTCCGCCCGGCGATGCAATCGGCGGGGGTCTTTCCCGGCGAACTCGATGCCGGGGAACGCTACCTCCGAAGGATCGGGCGCTCCCGAGCGGACCGGATGTACGCCCGGCTGGCCGAGGCGGACCGCCACCTGAAAGGGGGCAGCCGACTGCCCGAGACGCTGCAATTGGAGCAATTGCTGCTTTGGCTGGCTGGGCGTGTTGATTGATGCCGGAGACGTGGAGCCTTCCGTAGCAGAAGTCGTAAGACTTCTGCCGTCGTTCTTCGCTCCAGAAGCCGCACCCTGACGCCAGAATTCTCACGAATTCTGCTACGAAGCCTTCCGCAATCAGCCGGCACACTTCGGTTCCCCTCTCCTCCCCTCGGTCCGGTTAGGCAATTCAGGCAAACTTCGCCCGGCGTAAGCCCTCTATCGGTCGTGCCTTCCCTGCGAATCGGTCATCCGACAGCGATTGTACCGACGATACCCCTGAGACCGATCGATCCGGTTGTGTGCATCTGGGAGTGTCCGCCGATGCGGAAGTCGCGTGGGAATCATTACCGAACTCTGACCGCCTCGGCGATGGCTGCTGTCCTCGCTTGGGGGTGTCAGAACACGCACAAAGAGGTCAGCTTCCGCGGCGAGCCCGACGCGGACCACTACCGGACACACGCCACCGCGATCGAGTACCCCGATGTCGTCACGGAAACGCCGGAAGCTGTCCGCGACTCGTTGCCACCCAGAACCCTCGACACCCAAGAACGCTGCGAAATCCGGGACATTCAGTTGGCGGATGTGGTCCAGTATGGACTGGCCCATAGTGAGATCGTGAAATCGGGCGGACAGTTCCTGTCCGCTGGTAACGGAATTCTCAACTCGCCGGACCGAACGCTCTCGTCTTATGACTCGGCGATTCAAGAGTCGGGCGTGCTGTTCGGCGGACGCGGGGTCGAGGCCGCCTTGGCCGATTTTGACGCTCAACTGGAATCGTCGGCGACTTGGGGCCGTAACGACACCGAGAACAATCGGCTCGACGACCCGCTCGACCCGGCGGATGATGACTTTGCCCGAACAAGAAACACCGGCGACTTCGCATCCTCGTTGTCCAAGACCTTCGCCAACGGGGGCCGTGCGGAGATCGCTCACCAGTTGCAGTATTTGCGTTCAGACCAGTTTGGTCAGAAGTATCCGACCTCCTACACGGGGAATCTCTCCTTCGACTACCAGCATCCCTTGCTGGCCGGGTCAGGCACCGAGTTCACCCGCATCGCCGGGCCGATTGCACGCAGCTTCGGCGGCATCACGGGGGTCTCGCAAGGGGTCGTGATCGCCCGGATCAACAACGATCTGGTGCTGTGCGACTACGAAAACGGGTTGCGGAATATGGTCCGCGACATTGAGGACGCCTATTGGAATCTGTATCTCGCGTACCGCAACTTTGATACTTCCACATGGGTCTATGAATCGTCACTGGCCACTTGGCGGAAGGCCAAGACTGAAGTCGACAACGGTCTCCTGGCTGCCGGTCAAGCAGCCCAAGCCCGCGATGCGCTCTTCACCGCTCGCGCCTCGATGGAGACCACTCGCTCCAATATCTACACCCGCGAAACTGAGCTACGGCGGCTGATTGGTCTGCCAGTGAACGATGGGACGGTCTTGCGGCCCTCGGAAGAACCGACAACGGCCCAACTGGCTCCCGACTGGAACGAGTGCTTGACCGATGCTCTGACCCACCGTGTCGAGCTTCGCAAGCAGAAGTGGCAGATTCGCAGCCTCGACCTGCAACTGATCGCGGCCCGCAGCCTGACTCGTCCGCGTTTGGACGCCGTCGCGGGATATCAGGTGAACTCACTCGGCGACAACTTCGCTTCGTACGGTGATGGGAACTCGTACCTACAAGGGATCACTGCCAACCGGACTGACGGTTGGAACGCGGGCGTCGTGATGACCATGCCGGTTGGGCTGCGATCCGCGCATGCTCAGGTGCAGAACTACGAACTCCGCCTCGTGAAGGCCCGCAAGGCTCTGGAAGTGGCCGAGGAAGAAGTCTCGCACGAAATGGCGGTCGCGTTTCAGGAGATCACCCGAGCCTATACCGTGGCCCGGACCAACCTGAACCGCTACATGGCCGCCGATGAGAACGCCGCCTACTTTAAGGTTCGCGTCCGCGAAGGGGCGGAAACGCTCGACGAAGAACTGCGGGCTCTCGCTCGTCGCGGTGAATCGGAACAGGCCTATTACCAGAGCCTCGTCGACTACAACAAGGCGATCACGAACCTCTTCTATCGCAAGGGGACGATCCTGACCTACAACAATATCCAGTTGATGGAAGGCGGCTGGCATCCCGACGCTTATACCGACGCCCACCGCCGTCACGGCCAGCGGGCCTATGGCCGCGCTATCGATGCCACGACCGAGCCCGCCGCCTTCTCAGCTCCCGGTCCCGTCGATGGAGTTGAGCTTTCAAGCCAACCCACCGCGCGAGGGCTCATCGGTCAATCAGCGGTCGAGAACACCACGCCACCAGTCCTCACAGCTCCGCCAGTTGCTCCCGCTCCGTAGTGCATGGTCTCGGGGCAAGAGGGGCTCGTCCGAGTCCGCCACTGCGGAAGTCCCGCATCACCAGAGTCCGAATCGCAATTCGCACTCGTCCCAGGAACGCTCTCTGCTTCCGCCCCGAAGGGGCACCGACATACCAGCCCAGGGCCACGCCGGCCACGCCCTGGGAATCGAGTCCGCCATGTTCGGCAAGCCCTGAAAGGGCGGCACAATGCAAGGCCCCGCCCGCCCAGCCCTGTTTCGCCCTTTCAGGGCGGAGGGCGTTACAACTCCGCGACCTGGGGCGGCGCTCCCGCTGGTCGCTCTGCCCCAGGCTGGTTTGTGGCTGCCCCGTTGGGGCGGAAGAGGGCGGCTTGGCGAAGATCGCCTCGGGTGATGCGTTCATTCCGCTGTGGCGAACTCGGCTACTTCGGCCCCGCCGTGCCGCCGATCAAGGCAGGCGGGCGAAAATAGTCTCCCCATAAGACGGCCTTTCCAGGCCGTCTGGCCTTAAACACCGATCATGGACGGCCTGGAAAGGCCGTCCTACGGGGACTTTTATTCCCGCCAGTGGTCCAAGCTGCACCGCGACTCGCATTTCGCGAAGTCCCACAAATTGGCGAATGCACCCAGATTCGTATCGTGAAGTGAACCGGCCTCGCGTTACGGGCGGATCGTCAGATACAGTTCCCGGCCAGCGGCTGGGAGAAGGCCGCTCCTGGCCCTCGAAATGTGGATCGACCGATGACGCACCCCTGGCACGATGTGACCCCCGGCGAGAACTTGCCTCGCGAATTTACCGCTGTAGTGGAGATCCCGATGGGGTCGAGCGTGAAGTATGAGCTCGACAAGAAAACGGGGCTGCTCAAGCTCGATCGGATGCTCTATTCGGCGGTCTACTATCCGGCGAACTATGGATTCATCCCACAGACGTACGCCGAAGATGACGACCCTCTCGATGTGCTGGTGCTCTGCCAGGAAGCAGTCGCCCCGCTGACCCTGGTCGCGGCCCGGGCGATCGGCCTGATGACGATGATCGACAACGGCAAGAAGGACCACAAGATTCTGGCGGTCGCCATCCATGACCCAGAATACAGCCACATCCGGGATTTCGAAGAGATCCCCGCGCACCGTTTGGCCATGCTGCGGCGGTTCTTCCAGGACTATAAGCAACTCGAGGGGAAGGCCGTCGAAGTCGACCACTTCCAGTCGGGTGATTCCAGTTTGCCGATCATTGAATCGGCCCTGGAAGAGTACAGCACCCGTCGGCGACGCGGGTTTATCTCGCGATAAGTGTCATCCGGTCATGGCGGATCGCTCCGAAATTCGACGGAGCGATCCGCGACCGGCTTGCATCCCGATGGCTCACGCCTCTTGGCGCAGTCGGTCTCCGACCTGTTGCAGGATGTCGTGGGCAAACTGGTTCACGCCGTAACCACGCGGCATGATGACGCAAAGCTTCCCGGCCTCGCGGCAGAACTCTTTGATCACGTCGACGTGATTGTGGCCCACCCAACGGATCATGAGGCAGACCAGCGTCACATCAGCCTGGTTGACCATCGATTCGAAGTGCGCCTTCGGTTCGTGTTCGCGAGCCTCTTCCCAGACGAGTTCTCCGAGTTGGAGAGCTTGCTCCAGGCGGTCGCGGGTTTCTGGCCGAGGAACGCCTCCAATGAGGATCGCCTTCTTCCCCTGGAGTAGCTCGCCCACCTCGCGGACTTCCGCAGACGCTTCGGTGACGACTTCGGTCGCCTGCCCCGTACTTTCCTGATCGGCTAAGTAACGGTCGATCTCCCGCACAACGAGGAGTACCTGCGGCGTTGTGAGGAGGTCTTCCGGAAGCTCCGCATACTTCGGCAGGATCTTCTCCCGCAGTTCTTTATTACTGGGCGGAAGACGCTCCTCTTCCACCAGCGAAGTGATCGCTCGGACAACGGCCTCCCAATGCGCGCGATCATCTTCCCGATCGCCAGTGACCTGCGACAGCTCGAAATCAATCTTTCGCAACAGCTTCGTCACCCGGCGCGGTGCGTCGAGTTCGGCTCGAATCTCCTGGATGCGGGGCTTGAGCATGATGACCCGCGATGGTTCCGCGGGCTCGTCGCGCTTCATATGCCGAGCGATGTAGAATCGCTGCTCGTCCGAGACCTTGCGAAGCCAACGGAAGCATTGCAATTGATCGGGGTCTTCGCCCAGCCCTCGCAGCTCGCTGAGTTTGCGGAGTGCCGACTGACCGGTCGCCATGATCTGAAGCGTTTCTCCGAAGATATGCCGCCACTGCTCGTCATCACGCTTGGTCAGATAATCCCGCCCCACGAAGATCACCAACTCGATGGCATCCGCGAGCGTCTGGTAACAAGCAGCCCGCATCGACGAAAGTCCATCTCCCGGCTCCGGCGCAGCCCGTGACGATTCATCGGCTCGTTCACGAAGCCGCATCTGCACCGAGTAGAGGATTTCCCAGTCGAGGTCGCGGTTTTCCACCGGACGAACGACCAACCGAGCAGGCTGTAACGGAGGCGCAGGGGTCGGGATCGGGGCCCCGAGTTGCAGCCGGGCCATCGCCTCGCCCATTTCGAGGACCACGGGCCAGCCCCCGTCCGGGACCAGCTTGCCGCTGTACGCCTGAAGGGCGAGTTGCATTCCAAAGGTCCGCGCGACCAAGTCAGACCGGCGGACGGCTTCGGGTTCATCGGCCCGGCCATCGCGGGCGTCCTCGACCAAGTGCCAGAGCGCGTCGAAGGCGATCATCTCCTCAGCCTCGAGGGCCTCTTTCCAGCGGGCATCATCTCGAAGTATGGCCAGTAGTGCGCGGGCGGAGTCCTGGACCTTCACGAGCGTTGGGGAGAGGGTGCCTTGGAGTCGTAAGTCCTGAATGGCGGCCAACAGCGATTGCCGCTTTTCGCGATCGGTCCGCCGCTGATCCCGCTGTAACCGAATATCCGTGAGATGCCGCTCGAGAGCGACCTCCCAATCGCCGAGGGTGGCATCCGGAGTCAGGGGGGCGTGCGGCTTCAGTTCCGAAACTTGCCCCCAGTCGGAGAGCGTATTCACCACATCAAGAGCCCACCGATGATGCTCGTCGATCAACTCGTGGGGGATCGCCCGTCCCTCTTTCAGTGGAAGGATGGAGGGAGAGAATTTCAAGGCGAGCATCGACGCCGTCTTGCGTAACTGTCGGATTTTGACGAGGCGCTCGCTGGCCTGTAGCTCATCGGATTCCATCACCAACCTCTGTTCAAGTCTGTCTTCTCAGTGCCCCTTTACAATATCCATTCATAATGTCGGGTGCCAGTTGCTCGGTGTGAACTAACGAACACGTATGTGCGACAGAAATGGGCCTGGCCAATATCAAATGATCCCTTCACTCAGTCAGTGTTTTTACAAACGGTGCTGGATCGGAAGCGCGGGATAAGGGACTGTCCCGATCTGGATTTCCTCCCCGATCCGCCGTTGCTCGGGGGGCAGAAAGTCTTGGCTCTCTGGGTTGTCGAATCGCGAGCGAAGCCCCCACACCTGGGCATACGAGTCCTGGTAGAGCAGGGCCCATTCGTCGGGATTCGCTTCCAGGGCTCTCACGGAAGATTTCTGCGTTCGACAGATGAGACAGATCTCGGGCGAGCCCAGTTTCAAGGCGCGCTCGGGATCGATCGGTCCTGACTTGGAGCTGCGATGGCGGCCCCCGGTGTAGTGCGGGCCGAGCATGAAGTCGAAATGGATGTCGATGACTTCTGGTGAGTAGCATGTCGTATAGCGCCCATCGATGGCCACGGTGGACCGGACCAGTGGATCCTTTTCCAGGTCGAAGCAGGCGAGCGCATACTGTGCCCAGTTGAACATCACGAGGGACCGGCCTCGCAGTTGGTGGTCCTCCACGAACTGCATGGCACTGACCGGAAAGCGGGTGCGATCGACTTGCAGTTGGGTCAGACGGGGAGCCAGTTGCATTCCCACATTCCCGATCCACACCACCAGCAACGCAATCGCCAACTGGATCACCGATCGCGGCCACGGATGCGTCACGGTCCCCTCCGGCTTCTCAAAGAGACGATCGACTGCTGATGCCAGATGCGGTGGAATCCAGAGCGCTACCAGAATCGCCAGGAAGGTCAGGTGGCGAATATGGCTGACCGACTGCCACGCCACGAGCCCCAGGATCAGGCACTGCGTAATGTCCTTGGGCAGCTTGGTGAACTTCAGAGAAAAGGCTGTCGCGGCGACCAAGGCCCAGAAGGGCATCGCGTCCCCACTCAGCAGGGCGATCGGCTGCCAGTCCATAATCTCTGGCTGGGGATGGCCAATCGCCGCGAACATCCAGGAATGAAGTTCCAGCCCATACGGTGTGGCACACGTCGCCAGCAGTGCCAAGCAACACATCAAGGCCAACCGCCGAATGCGACCCGCGCTGCCCCGGCCCCATAAGAGGACTGCTTCACAAGCTCGGAAGACGAGGTACGCTCCAAAGACGGCGATCCCCGCAGCAAAGCTCCCATGGGCATTGGTCCAGATCGCAAACAGCGGGAACGCCAGCCACAAGCACCGCATCCGACCCCAGCGATATTCCGCTCCCATCTCCAAGGGCAAAGCCGTGGCGGACCAAGGACGATAATTGTTCCGGCCCTCCCAGCCCTCAAAGATCCAGGACAAGCCGACGATCATCCCAGTGAAGAACGTGTAGCCCAGTAGCTGAGGCCGAAAGTGCCAGTGAAATGCGAGGCCCGAAGCTGCCAGGAGCGCACAGCCCCCCGCGAGAAACAGGCCGACCCCTTTGCGGCGGGCCTGAAAAAGAACGAGACCCAGCACGACTTGGCTGAGGAGGAATTTCCCGATGAGCAGACCTTGTGGTCCAAACCGCATCTCGGTCCAGGCCGTCAGCAGTTCAGTCAGGTTTTCATGGTTCACCCAGCGAAAACCGTTGGACGTGAACGAGTGGGTCGTGGTGGGGGCCAGCCGACCGGTTTCGATCCACTCCTTGCCGTAAAGGGCATGACCCCAGAGATCGGCATCCGCGAGGTTCATCCCCATCATCAGCCCGCCCGAGAGCAGGACAGCCCCGATCCACACGGTGCGTAGAGTCACCAGCCACGCCGTCGATGCGGGGATCGCCTGCTCCGTGGATTCAGAAGGCAGGGAGTCGGAAGGCAACGGTTGTGCGGAAACGATCGAGCTCATCGAATGCTCTGCCAAATCCGGGGGAAGGGATTCTCGGGCGTCGGTCCACGCAGCATGGTGTCTGCGCTCAGGGAAACTTAGCTTACGAATTCGGTTCCCGGCCGATCTTCGTGGGTCGTCCCCGGGGTTATGAACGGCTGGCGGTCAAGGTTGCGGCAGAAGAGGAAGATGCGGGGGTGACGGGCCTACGGGTGGACTGCCTGACGCTCTCGGCTTACAGTCACGCTTCGAACCGGGCTGTGAAGCCCACACTCCCACCGACCGAGTTCCCATGTCCGAAGTCCTCACTCCTGAAACCGTTCGGAAGGTCGCGAAGCTCGCCCGGCTGAAACTCTCTGACAGCGATGTCGAGCGGTTCACGAAGCAGCTTGGCCAAGTACTCGGCTACGTCGACATGCTGAGTGAGCTGAACACGGATGGCGTCGCTCCGCTGACCCATCCGCTGGAGATTCAAAACGTCCTGCGGGAGGACGTGCCGACGCCCTCGTTGTCGCGTGAGGCGGCGTTGTCGAACGCTCCGAAGTCCGATGGCCGGTGCTTCCTTGTTCCGCAGATCCTCGACGCGGGGTGACGCCTAACGACGGACATCCTCGTCCGGCGGGCTGACCCGTGGGATAGGCTTCCAGCCTGTCATTTGAGCGAATCGGACAGGCTGGAAGCCTATCCCACGGTCTGTTTTCTTTGACGCTCGCCTTACGTCGCGCCTCCCGAATCATTCTTGACCACTCCCCATGACCACCATCACCCGCCAACTCCACCAGTCCTTGCTCTCCGGCGAGATCACCAGCGCTGAACTCGTGCGGCGAAGCCTCGACCAGATCAAGGCCCATGATGGACAGGTGAAGGCGTTCCTCCAGGCCGGATCTGACTTAGCCCTCGCCCAAGCTGAGGCCATTGACGCCAAGCGCCTGTCGGGCCAGCCGGTCGGCCTCCTCGCGGGACTCCCGGTCGCCATCAAAGACAACATCTGTGTCGAGGGAGCGACCACCACTTGTGGCAGCCGCATCCTCGAAAACTTCATCGCACCGTATGACTCGCACGTGGCGGAGCGACTGAAGGCAGCCGGTGCGGTCCTTCTCGGTCGGACGAACTTGGATGAGTTCGCGATGGGGTCTTCGTGCGAGAACTCGGCGTTTGGACCGACGCACAATCCGTGGAACCTGGAACACGCCCCCGGGGGCTCCAGTGGGGGTTCGGCTGCGGCTGTGGCGGCGCGGATGGTGCCGCTATCGCTCGGGTCGGACACGGGCGGTTCGATTCGCCAGCCGGCGGGGTTCTGCGGGATCGTCGGGATGAAGCCGACCTATGGGCGGGTCTCGCGGTACGGGCTGGTTGCCTTTGCGAGTTCACTCGATCAGATCGGGCCCATCGCGGGGGATGTTTACGGAGCGGCACTGGTCATGGAGGCGATCGCCGGGCACGACCCGCGCGACTCGACCTCCGTCGATCGCCCGGTGCCGAACTACACGCAAACCGTCGACCAGCCGCTGAGGGGGCTGCGAATCGGAATCGCGCGGGAGCACTTCGTCGAGGGGCTCGATCCGGAAGTCGAACAGTCGGTGCGAGCCGCGATCGAGGTCTACCAATCGCTGGGGGCGACGATCACCGAGGTCTCGCTGCCGCACTCGAAATACTGCGTCACGGTGTATTACCTCGTCGCGGCGTCCGAGGCATCGAGTAATCTCTCTCGGTTCGATGGGGTTCACTATGGCCACCGAGCGGAACAGTTCGAGAACCTGGCTGACATGTATGCCACCTCGCGGGCCGAGGGGTTCGGCGATGAGGTCAAACGGCGGATCATGCTGGGCACCTACGCCCTCTCTGCTGGGTACTACGACGCCTATTACAACAAGGCCCTTAAGGTTCGCCGACTGATTCGCCAAGACTTCGACACCGTGTTTCAAGCGGTCGATGTGATCGTTTCTCCGGTCACGCCGACTCCGGCGTTCAAGCTCGGCGCTCTGACGAGCGACCCGCTGGCGATGTACCTGCAAGACATCTACACCCTCAGTGCGAACTTGGCCGGGATCCCCGGGTTGTCAATCCCGTGCGGATTTTCCAAGAGTGGCTTGCCGATCGGGTTGCAACTCCTCGGCCCGCATTTCGCGGAGGAGCCGTTGCTGCGCGCCGCCCGGATGTACGAGGCCGCGACCGAGTGGCACACCTTACGGCCCGCGATGGTGAAGTCGCAGAGGCCACCCCGGTTCGGGCTCTAGCCGCTTCGGATTGTCCTCAAAAGCCCACACTCCACGTTGCCATTTCGCCTCACTGGCTCATGAAATGTTCGCCTGTAAACGCACTGAAACACGATGAAAATCTAGCCTTTCGAACAATCTGACAGAATCTCCGATCATTTGGCAAGCGCTTTGTACATCTCTCGATGACGCCCCCGTGCGATGGGCCGGTTTTCCGTGCTCTTCGTGTCGGTCAGGTGACCCGTGAATGCCTCGGCGTTCACACGTTGTCCGTTGCCCTTTGGATCGGATGGGGAGACCCGCACCGATGAACCCACTCATGTTGCTTTGTGCCAGCCCTGACTTGGGCTTCTCGATCAGTCTGCAAGCGGCCCTCGGCGATGATTTCGTCGTCGACCCCGTTGCAGTCCTGGATGAGGTCCAGCGGCGGATCATCGCCGCCCCGCCCGCAGCGGCGTTGCTCGATCTCCGCAAGATCCTGGATGGCGGGCATACCGCTGATCGACTTCTGGAAGACCTGCAACTCTCCGCCCCCGATGTGCGACTGTTGATCCTGACCGCTGAGGCGTGTCCCGAGCCGATCGAACGGCGGGTCGCCTGTAGCGGAATCGTTCATCTGCGGGGTGCTCAACCCATCGACACCATCGCCGCCGCGATTCGAGCAGCCCTCCCGGCGATCCCGATTCCCGTGGTCGAACGGCCGCGAGAAACATTCGGTGGCGGCGGGATGGAAGGCTTTTCGAAGAAGTTCGAAACGAACTCGCCCGAACTCAAGCGGATGCTCGATGACCTGGCCATCGCCGCCTCGCACAACGTGACGATTTTGCTGATCGGCGAAACCGGTTCCGGCAAGACGTTCCTGTCGCGGCTGATTCATGAATCATCACCTCGCAAGAACGAACCGTTCCTGCATCTGGCTTGCGGGGCCTTGCCGCGCGAGTTGATCGAGAGCGAACTGTTCGGTCATGTGAAGGGGGCCTTTACCAGTGCCCACGCCGACAAAGAGGGGAAGTTCCTGGCTGCCGGTCGCGGGACAGTCCTGCTCGACGAAATCGATGTTCTCGGCCTGGAGCAGCAGGTGAAGCTGCTTCGCGTCATTGAAGCGGGTGAGTTCGAGCCGGTGGGATCGAACCGGACCTACACATCCCAGGCCCGGCTGGTCGTCGCGAGCAACCTCGATCTCCAACCGCTCGTCGAACAGGTCCGCTTCCGGCCCGACTTGTACTACCGCCTGAGCATGCTGAAGTTCGAGATCCCGCCCCTTCGCAAGCGGAAGGTCGACATCATCCCGCTCGCCAAGAAGTTCGTCACGCAGTACACCACCAAGCACGGGATTTCCGTCCACCGCATTGACGACAGTCTTTTGGACGGCTTGCTGCGCTACCCTTGGCCGGGGAATGTCCGCGAATTGGAGCATGTGATTCAACGGGCTGTGATCTACTGCCGCGACGGGGTTTTGTCGGCGGAACAATTGCCGCCGCACATCATCGCCTGCCAAGTCGGTCCGACGAATGATCCCTCAGTCTCGCTCGGAGGCCGCCCCAAGAGCGCTGACGCGACGCTCGGTCGACAGGTCGCTCTGACCGAACGTGAGATCATCGAGCAGACCCTCTTCAAGAATAGCTTCAGCCGAACCAAGACCGCCAAAGAACTCGGCATCAGCCGCGTTACGCTCTACAACAAGATGCGGAAGTACGACATGCTCAAGAGCGAGTAGTGCATCAGGCAGAGGCAGGCGGGCGAAAATAGTCTCCCGGTAAGACGGCCGTTCCAGGCCGTCTGGATGCAGGACTCGATCAAGGACGGCCTGGAAAGGCCGTCCTACGAATTATTATTCCCGCCACTTGCCTGAGATAAAGCACATTCGCCATTGGTCTTCAGTCAGAGTAAACGGCCCTCAGAGTCTGGGGTTAGTTAGGTCTGCTCGATCAATGATAGTCGCCCTTCGCTCCGCGAAAGAGCGCTCTTTTGCGGAGCAAAAGGCGACTATGAGACAGTTGATTGTCGAACGATCCTTATCGCTGCAAGGCTCGGGCAACCCCCGGAATCAACCGGGCTGCGTTCTCGGAGTAGACCTTTTTCAACACCTCGTCCGGTAGCCCGATGCCGTAGATGTTCCAAAACCCTTGTGGTGGGAACGGGTTGTCCTCGTATGGAAAGTTCTCGTCAAACGTCTCCAGAAATCGCCAGTGCGGGATCAGCTCCGAAACCGGTGGGACACCGTCGGTGCCAAACAGAATCCGTTCGGGGTACTTCAGAAAAAACTTTCGCGCGGTGTAGGGCTGCCGTCCCAGTTCTGACACGCGGGCCGAGATCTCCACATGCATGTTGGGGTATTGGTCCAAGTACCGCGCGAGCTGTGCGAGATCCTCGGGAATGTCGGCCATGTGGGCGCAGATGAAGTTCGTTTTCGGATGCCGGGCGATGACACGATTCCGGGCTTCAATCAGTTGCCGGTGAGCGACAGACACTCCCGCTGGCAGATCGACGGGGGCCGGTAAATGGCTTAAGTCGACCTCTTGAAAGCCCCACTCGGGATGTCGATAAAGCTCTTCCCACCGCTCGTTCTGCTCATCGCCGGGACGGAAGAACGCCACCGGATCGGCACAATGCCAGAGCACCGGAACGCCGAGTTCCGCCGCTCGGCTCCAAACCGGGTCGAACCGCCGATCATCGGGCGCGATCAATCGGCCCTCGTGGTCCTTAACCCGTAGTCCCAAGTCTTTCAGCAGCTTGAGCCCGCTGGCCCCGAGCTTCACAGCCTCGCTCAACTGGTCGGCCATTCGCTGGCCGAAGTCGGGACGATGCACAGCCCACGTCGCGGGGTCATCCGGGTTTCCTTCGCCGATGTAGTCCATGCGGACAAAGAGCACGAACCGTCCCGGGTGCTTGCGAAGGAACCGCTCAGCTTGAGCTGCGAATGGGGGGCCCGCTTGGCCATCGAGAACGACACTGGTGGCGATGTTCGATTCGTCCATCACGCGAACCATCTCGGCCAGCTCTTCGTCCGAAAGTTTATCGGGGTGAGTGTGAACGTTGACGCAGGGGAACTTCGCACGAGTCAGAGGATGCTCTTCCGTTCGTAGTTCCGCGCGGGGGCGGAACTCATCCAGATGCAGTTTTTTCGGCTTCGGCGGACTGGATTCCTGGGCTATACCGTCGCGGCCACCGAGTGTGGTCAACATAGCGAGGGCCACGAATAGAGCCAGCCAATGAGCACTGTCTGAAAAGGTCTTCCGTTGGTTCCCAGAGCTCCGGCTCCCCAAGGGAACAAGTGTGACGGCCATGGTAGTGTCTCCACCGCAACAAGAGGATGTTCGAACTGGGGTCAGGCTGGTGGGCGAAATAGTCCCCCCGTAAGACGGCCTTTCCAGGCCGTCTCTTTCTCGGCATTCTAGCGGAAAGAACCTCTCAAGGACGGCCTGGAAAGGCCGTCCTACGGGGACTACTCTCGCGTCTTCAACACGGCAATCAAGTCGAGTTCATCCAGCCTTCGCCGCACCACCAGTCCCGACAAGATCGCCGCCACGCAGATCACCAGACAGGCAAATCCGTGCGTCGATGGATTGATCACCAACGGAATCCGGTACATCTCCGTATTCAGCGCCATCGTCGACACGATGCAGAAGAGATACCCCAGTCCCATGCCTGGGATCAGAGCGACGATGGTGAGGACCGCCAGTTCACCGAGTAAGATGCCGGAGATCTCGGCGCGGGAAAAACCAATCACGCGAAGCGTGGCCAGTTCCCGACTCCGTTCGGCGAGCGAGATTCGGGCGGCGTTATAGACCACACCAAAGGCGATGATCGTCGCGAACCCGACGTTGAACATCCGAATCCGCAGCAGGTTCTCGGCGATTGTATTCCGAAAACTCTCGATCATCGCCGTCTTAATCGAGACCCCGGCCACTTGCGGCAGGCTTTTCAGGTCGGTGTAAAGCTGGTTCACCTTCGCGCTATCCACGGTCACGAACGCTCCCGAGAGCGAATCCCCCTCACGCATCATCCGGTGGGCTGTCTCCTCGGAGACATAACACGACAACCCTGAGAAGTCCTCCACGGTCCCCATCAGTTTCAACTCGCGATGGGACCGGTCCCCTTCCAGAATTTCAGCAGTGACGAAATCACCGACTTGGAGTTCGAGGATCTCGGCGAGCTTACTCGTCATCAGCACGCCGTCCTCGGGAATCCGCTGTTCATGCCGCATGATGTCGACCGCCTTGAACAGCTCATTCCCCGGTGGGAGCCCCTGGATCGCCACGCGCCGCGTGTGATGACCCGAGCGAACGCGGGCGGGAACCGACCGCATCGGGACGACCGCGTGGACGCCCGGCAGATTCTCGATGTCATGCAGCACATCAGCCTTCGTCGCGCGGATAAAGGTCACCATCAAGTCGTGCCGCTGAGCATGGCGAAACTGCGACTCCATGACGTAGTCGACGGCATCCTTGGCATAGCTCCCCAGGATGATCACCGCCACAGCAGTGGAGATCCCGAGGCATGACAAGGCCGACTTGATCGGGCTGCGTTCGAGGCTCCGCAGGATCATCCGCATGGTCTGCGGAAGGAACCGCTGGAACCCGATGCGCTCCAGGATGGTCGGGCGGTAATCTCCCGGAGGAGCGGGGCGCATGGCCTCGGCCGGTGGCAGCCGGACCGCCTGCCACACCGAGCCGATCGTGCCCAAGACGCCCGCGCCGAGACTCACCCCGAACGCTGCGAGCGCGACCTGTGAGTCAAACCGAAAATCGAGATGCGGGAATCGATACAGTGTCGTGTACAACTCCGACAGCTTCATCCCCATGAACGTGCCGACGGCGGTGCCGAAGATTCCGCCGGTGCAGACCACGACCGCGGTCATCTTCATGTAGTGCAGACCGATGTCCCACCCGTAGTAGCCGAACGCCTTGAGAGCGGCGATCTCCTCGCGCTGCGTCGCAATCAACCGCGAGAGGACCATATTGAGCAAGAAGGCCGCGACTGACAGAAAGATCGTCGGGCCGACGCGGGCCATGCTTCGCAACTGGGCCATCTCGTCACGGATGTAGCGGTGCGAGCTGTGGTCCTCGCGGTCGTACGCGCCGAGGCAACCGTACGGCTCAAGCAGCAGATCGATGCGGCGGATGACCTCGGGAATGCTAGCCCCCGAGGAGACCGACACGCACAGGTTGTTGAAAGCCCCCTGCATATCGAAGGCGGCAGCGAGATCGGTTTGTCCCATCCACAAGACGCCGAACCGGATGTCATCGGGGAGGACATCTCCCTCGCGGATCTGAAAAATGAACTCCGGCGAGATGGCGATCCCGACAATGTTGAGCGTCCGTTCGCGCCCATTCAAGATGGCGCGCAGCGAGTCGCCGGGCATCAGTTTGTGTGCATCGGCGAAGGCTTCGCTGACGATCACCTCCCCCGACTGGTTCGGTTCGATATAGCGCCCACTCCGCAAATGAAGCCCGTTGAGGCCCGGCAGCTCATGCTCGGGGATGGAGATTAGCCGTCCGATGGCTGGCTCGGGGAGGTCTTCGATATCGAGCGTGACATCCGAGAGGATGCGGGGAACCACCTTCGCCACACCGGGGATTTCGGAGATTCGCTCGACCACCGACAGCGGAGCCCGCGTGACCCGCGCGAAGACATCCGAGAACCGGTAGCGGGCGTAATACTCCGCCTGGTTCCGCTTGAGCGTCGACAAGGTGCTCAGCGACATCACAAAGGCTGCCACACCACAGGCGATTACCAGCGCAATCGCCAGAAACTGCCCCTTCATGTGGAGCAGATTGCGAACAGCCTTGCGATCGAGGGCAGCGAGCATCGCCTCGGGAACCTCGAAGACGGAAATCGTCGGTCAGTCGTTCTCGGGCAACCACAGCTTCTGACCCACTGGGGCCGACGACTCGGCATCGGGTGACCAAAGTCCCGCACTGGCCACGTTCGAGGCCGTCACAATCCCCCGCTCCCAGGGACGGTCGAGGCCCAATTCGAGCGACATTTGCACGAGCAATTGCCGCAATTGAGGAATCTTGGCTCCGTAGACTTCCCAGAGTTCCTGGAAGAGGCTCTTCAGCTTTGGTTCGTCGTCGAGATTGGAACGAATCTCACGCAGCTTCCACTCGGCCATCTTCTCGAAGGCGTTGGGGAGCTTCGCGATGATCTCGGCCCCCTTCGCGGTCCACTGGCGAGCGGCCTCATCATCCATGGAACGGGAGGCGATTTCGAACAGAGTCGACACGAGTCCCAATCGGTCTGTTTCGTTCTTCACATGGTGACTGCGATCGCTCAGGTAGGACTCCAACACAGCAATCGAGGGATGGAGCATCGAGGCCGCTGAGGTCCGCCGCGAGACGACTGTGAACTGTACATCACTGAGCGCGGCTTGAGACACTCGTCGCAGTTGGAACAAGCTCAGCGATTGCAGGTGGTAATCGTCTTGAACGACGGTCGGTGTCACATCGGGCAACCCCAGGGACTGTCGCAGTTCCCCGACCGGAGCGATCCAGCGGAGGTCTTCCGCGACCCCTTCGAAGCACTCCAGCGATGCCGCCAGCTTGACCTGGTCGGCTGGGTTCCCCACCAGGTCTCGGGGAGCCTTCCCTTGCAGGGCGACTTGCGGATGTGACTTCCAGTCATCGGACGCTGCGGCCAAGAACTCCCTCCGCAGCCGACGACGATCTCCTGCGGGCACAGTCCGAGGGATGAAATAGTCGAACGTGACGGGGGTATCATCGGGACGTTCACGGCCCGACACCACTCCTTCCGGAGGGTTCAGCTCGCTGGCACGAAGCAGATCACCCAATGTGCGGCGGGCCAGAGCCAATGAGTCATCCAGCCGCCGACCTACCAAGCCGGTCACAACAACGACTGACGGAGCCGTCTTGTCCTCGTTGGCATCAAAGACCGTCACTCGTCCGATGATTCGGGACAGTTCACTGAGCGCAACGCCCGTTGTGAAGTCCTTCGAAACGCGATCGATCACCGCGTAGTTCGCCGCCAGCTTCTGCTCGGCTTGCTCTTCTGGGGTGGCCGGGAGGCGGATCATGCGCGGCTCGCCGTCACATTGCGTCAGCACACGCGCCACGGAGTCGGTTGTGAAATCGACCGACCGCAGCTCAATCCCGTTGGCTGGCAGGTTTCGCTCGAGCTCCTGCGCCAGCGTTTCCAGTTCGACTGCTGCTTCGAAGTTGTCGGTGGTCAGTTCCGATGCCTTGCGGAACGCGACAGAGGCCGAAGCCTCGTCGCCGTCCCAGGCTCGAAACAGGCCGATGAGTTGCCACAGGGCTGCGGAACGCGGGTCATCGTTCTCGGCGACTTCGCTCAACGTTGTCGCGGCATCGCCCCAGCACCCGACGGAGGCCAGCCGTTCAGCCCGCTTAACCTTGTCGGCCACAGCCTCGGGGGCCACGTATTCGGGAATCTCATGCCCGCCACGGAATGACGGCGGGATGCTCGCATCCATGTCGATTTCGGACAGCCATTGGAGCAGTTCGGTCTGCTGGTTATCGTTGGCCAGTTGCAGCGCCATGACGACATGCTGCCGCGTTGCCATGAACTCTTCACGGTTCATATGGTACTCGGCGAGGAACTGGGCCAGTCCGGCCACGATCACCGGCTCAGCGGCGATCGAGAACCGAAAGGCCCGGCGAATCGCCTTGCGAGCTTCCGGCAAACCGTCCGACTGAAGCGTGGCCATCGCATAGAGGGCGTTCGCGCTCGGATGATCGCTCTTGTTCCGCAGGAACAGCAGCAGCGTCGTCTTGGCGTCCGCCGCCCGGTCATCCGACATCAGTGCGGCCGCCTGCCGCGTGACGACCCACGGGTTCTGGGGGTTGGCCTTGGCGAGCCTATCGAGCGTCACCAAAGCCATCCGCGGCTGGTGATTGTCGATCAGCCGCTCCGCCTTCTCCATGTCGAGAGCGACCGACTGGCAACAGAACTTCATCTTCTTCCCACTGCCGCAAGGGCAGGGAGCATAGGCATCCATCGGCATTCGAGCATCCTTCACCGCCATCCGGCGGCCAGTGTGCGGCCCCTCGGAATCTCGACCGAAGGGCACGGGGTAAGCTCGGAAATTTAGCCAATCGAAGCCGGGGGGGACAGCCTGCTTGTGGTGTGGGGCTGTGGCGTGTGTGCGTCACGAAAGTCGGCACCCCCTGTTCGGCGAGGCAAACATCACTTCCGTGGCCCATTCGGTCCTACTTTTCTGATGCACACCTGATACACCTGATCGTCAGGGCGACCTGATGTGTTGAACCTTGACTCATGGCCCCCTATTCTCGCCCTCTCGAGAAGTCTCGGAATCGGTCTTCGGTCGAAGCGATCCTGAGTCAGCCAGTGTCATCTCGGGAAAGGACACTCCACGACCCTCACCCCGTCTCTCAGACAGACTGTTGAAGTCAGTGGCATGGGCGTCTCGCCCATGCGATTTCCCAGGGATTCACGGGCGGGACGCCCGTGCCACGGGGAGGGAGAGGGGCGCCGGATTGTGCTGGCTGACCGCTGAAGACTCCGGGAGTGAACTGAACACAAACTCTGAAACTGCTCCATCGAACTAGAGCCCCTCGTGGCTCGGGAGAGAATTGAATGCGTCGCATCCTATGTTGTTTCGCTTGGCTCGCGGTGTTCTCCGGGGGAGCCTCGGCGGAGGAGAAAGTCTTCCGCGCGGGTGCCCTTGCCCAGGACATCACGCCCGAGAAATGGCCCGTCTCGGTCAACGGAGGGATGGGGGACCGCAAGACCTCATCATCAGTCGACACCCTCCATGCGCGCTGTCTCGTCCTGGACGACGGGAAGGTCGCTCTGGCGATGGTCGTGGTCGACAGTTGCATGGTCCCTCGGGATGTCTTCGATGAAGCCAAGGCCCTGGCTAGCCAAGCGACCGGCATCCCTGCCGACCGCATGCTGATGTCCGCCACGCATACGCACACCGGGGTGACCGTCACCGGAGTCTTTCAGAGTGAACCGGAAGAGGAGTACAAGCGGCTCCTCGCGAAGCGCATCGCCCAGGGGGTGGCGCAAGCCTGGAAGCAACGCGAGCCCGCGAAGATCGGCTGGGCTGTCGGCAGTGATCCGCATCAAGTCTTCAATCGCCGCTGGTTCACGAAAGAGGGCGTCGTCAACACCGACCCGTTCGAAGGGACCACGGATCAGGTTCGCATGAACCCCGGTTTCGATCAGTCCGTGACCCAGAAGCCGTCCGGCCCCACGGATCCCGAGGTCTGTTTGATCTCGGTCCGCGCGATCGATGGGCGGCCGATCTGTCTCTTCGCGAACTACTCGCTGCACTACGTCGGCGGACTCGAGGCGCTCTCTGCCGACTACTTCGCGGAGTTCGCGAACCAAGTCGCGATCAAACTCGAAGCGACCGCTGTCACCCCTCCGTTCGTGGGCGTCATGTCGAATGGAACCAGCGGAAACGTCAACAACGTCAACTTTGGCTCCGATGGTGTGCCGCCGCGCCAGCCCGGCGAACAGATCCGCGTCGTCGCCGCCAGCGTGGCTGAGGCCGCCTTCAAGGCGTATCAAACGATCGAGTACCACGACTGGGTGCCGCTCAAGACCGCCCAAGCCGAGATCGAACTCGGGGTTCGCAAGCCGAACGCCGATCAACTCGCACAGGCCAAGCAGTGGCTCGCCGATGCGGGCCCGGGGCCATACTCGGCGTTGCGAGAGGTCTACGCTCGGGAATCGGTCCTGATGGCGGGCTACCCCGACACGGTCCAGGTGATCGTGCAAGCCTTTCGCATTGGCGACCTCG
>JAYSVZ010000105.1:0-7528 GCA_043718305.1 Planctomycetota bacterium
TAACCCGCCGCACCTTGGCTTCCATGCCTGCGCCCTCTCGTGAATGTTCGTGAAGCAAACATCACGGAAGGAGCGCAGGTTTTCCCATTTGACGTAACGCCATTCCTCCAAAGACAATGAAAACCTGTCGGCTTCAGCGAGGAGTGTCTAAATTTCCGCTTCATTAAAATGTGGGTATCGAAAGCGGACGCTTTGAAGGTCGCATTCACGCCTCATTTGATCCATGATAGCCCCGAAAACCATCACGGGAGTTTTCAACTCATGGGAGAGCTTCTGCATATTGAACCGGCGCTGCTCATCAATCCGGATCGTGGCGAGTGCCGGACCGAAGGCTTGCAGGACGGCTTCCATGACCGCAATGTCATCGTAGTTGAAATGTGAAGCCCGATTGCCGTTGCCATTTCGCAAGAGTCGCCTGACGGCTACGACACCTTCCATCGATTCGCTACTTTTACGCCCTTGAATCGGAACGAGGAGCGTTGACTCGGTGTCATTCTGATTGCCTAGAATCCGTTCTCGCTTGTTTCGGAATACCTCTAAGACTTCTGGGGGAATGTCCGTAGATGTCTGGCTTGATTCGCCAGTGACCGTCACCAAACGTAACTGCCGAGACACAGCTTCATAAATGAACACTTCCGCTGAAGTGGCCTCCATCCCCGATCGAAGGGTTTCGGCCAGTCCTTGGCAAGCTCCGAGCTTACCCGGCGTGGAGAGCAGGGCGATGCTGGTCGACAGATTCGATGCTTGGCGATAGCCTCTTTCCCGGAGGTTCGCTTCAATGCCAGATGCCAAAGCCTTGGTCACATCGGAAATTGTATTCTGGAGAGCAGGCCACTCTGCCTCCTTAAAGTCCTTATCGTGGAAAAAAAGTTCAGGACACATAATACTTGGTGTGGATTACCGGTGGTGAGGACCGGAACCGAGACCAAGTACCGCGCGCCGATGGAATCGAGAAGCTCCTGATTCTTGAATTGCGATCTCGTCTCGGGATCATTGAAATCTGAAAGAGTGGGGCGTTTTGATTTCACGCCCCGGCCCGTTGTGCAATTGCCGATTTCGAGCATTGGCTTTCGTTGAATATTGGCTGCGATGGTCGCATGACCGGATGGCTCTTCGGCGACTCGAATCAGTGTTTGATTTCGCGGATTGACGGACCAACACTCAGCCAACAGGCAATCGGCCTGCTTAACCGCTTGATCCAGGATCAGACGACAAAGTTCCTCAGTCTTCTTACCGAATGTGAGTTCCGCTGTAATGGAGAGAAACTCCGTCAGTTTTTTGATCGAGTCGTTGAGTGTCAAATGCCACTCCCCTCTCGAATGCTCCCCTTGGGAAGTTTTTTCGGACCCAGTCGTTGGATGCTTTCATACTTTCTCGTGGAGTTGATGATCGATCTTGATCAACGACCAGCCACATTCCCCCAGGCCGATAGCTCTGAATTCCGATGAAATTGAGCAGATCATCCCACTTGACGATCCCTTCACCCAAGCCGCAGAACCCGCGGGCGTAGAACTGATAACTCCGACCGACGTTCGACTGCCAATCCTTGAGGTGGATCGCGGCACAGCGGCTCGACCACTCTTTGATGACCTTGGCCAGATCTTCACCGGCGATCGTCATGTGAGCGGTGTCGGGCAACAGTTCGCACTTTGGGTAGAGTTTGAGGTACTCCTCAGCTTCCTGAATCGTCTGGATCGGCTGGTACATATGCGGGTGGATGGCAACGCGCAGCCCCTTCTCCATGGCCGCGACGCATTCTGGTCCCCATTGATCGGTGTAGATGTAGGGGAGCGTTCGGTCGTTCGGCTCCAGCCCCAGAATTTTCGCCATGCCTTCCACGAAGGCGACGCGGTCTTCGAACGATCCAAAGCACATACCCAGCAGTTCGATATCGTACTGCTTCAGTGATTCCAGAAACTGCTGCTGGGTAACATTCGCCTCCCCTCTCAAGAACGATGCGGGGTTCTGGAAGAGTTCGATCCCGCTGTAGCCCGCATCCTTGGCTTCGCGCAGAATCTTATCCAAGTCCGTGCAGGACTCGCCCCAAACAATGGTATGAACTCCGAGGCGGATCACGTCGCAAGCCCGATGTGAACGGTGTTACGGGACACTTGGAATTCGATAGACACCTTGAGGTTATCCGAGGTTCGGTAGCTGTGTAAAGTGAGCAAAACTCACGCATTGCGTGACAAGTACCATTCCAGCAGCATCCGGAATGGGGGAGTGATGATCGGGTTGGGACCGGCCATCAGTGTTTGGAGTTCTTCCATTGTGTAGAACTCCAGTCCGGCCACTTCGCCTGGGTGGGGGTGGAGTTCGGCGTCGGATTGGGTCAGGTAGAGGACCGTGTGTTCGAAGGCGGTCTGGGGGCTGGCTGGGAGTTTGGTGCCGTACTTCAGTTGGCAGCAGGTCAGGCCGAGTTCCTCGCCCAGTTCGCGGTGGGCGGCCTCCAAGTAATCCTCGCCTGTGTCGAGGTGCCCCGAGGCGGACGAGGTCAGCCCGTGGGGGTATTCATCCTTCGTGGCTGACCGGCGCTGGACGACGAGTCGGCCATCGCTGCGGAAGACCCACACATGGACCGCCCGGTGGAGCCATCGGTTAGCATGCACATCAGCCCGGCGAGCCTGGCCGATGACGTGGTCTTCGGCATCGCAGACATCAAAGATTTCATCGGGCGACTGCATGGCGGTTCATGGTTCCCGAAGGGCTACGACTGTTGGAGAGCGCATTCAAGCCCAACCCCGCGACGTGTAGCACCAACCGCTGCTCCGACTCGGATAGCTCGGCAGCCAAGCTGTCAGCGAGGGGTGGCGGGTCGGTGGCGGTTTCGAGTTTTCGGAGATAATCGACGAGCAGCTTGGGCCCGTCGGGAGTGCCTTGCAGGAGATAGTGAATCCAGGCCCACGATTCCTGGTAGTCCGCCCGTTGCATCTGGCTGACATCGTCGACCTGTTCCAGGCGTCTTAAGTCGGGCTTCCAGCCATTTTGAACGGCGAGGGAAAGGCTCTCGGCATGGTCGCGGTTGAGGCCGATCGGTCCGGTGGGAGCGACCTCGAAATATTCGGCGAGGCCTTCATCGAGCCACAGCGGGACCGTTTTCAGTGAGGCGTGCAGCACCCCATGCGTGTACTCATGCCGCAGATCCTCCATCGTCTTGTCGCCCCAATAGGCGTAGACCATCAGCTCCTTCGACGTGCCGATGAAATAGGCGCGTCGCGCGGGGAGAGCTGGATGCCGGTCGCGCATGAACCGCATGTAACGCGTCTCGTCGCGAAAGAGATAGACCGTGACGGAACGTTTGGCTTCGGGGAGGCGGAGCGTTGCCCGGACCTCTTTGCCAAGGTTTACCAGATCCCGCAGAAAGGGATCTTCGCGGTTGATCTCCACATCAGATCGGACCGTCAAATGCGGCAGCTCAATCTCGCACTGTTTGGGGAGCGTCGAGATCTTCGGCACGGAAGAGGTCTGGCACCCGGCGATCACCAGCAGTAGCAAGCCCCCCGCCAAGGCCCACTGCGCGCGATCGATGATCCAGCGAAACAACGGCACAGGTCAATCCATGACAACCGGGGGCGGAGAAGTTCGAAGTATGATCGTCTCAGAAACGGCAAAGTCGTACAATATGACCCGGTTGAGATCACCCTTGGCTCATGGATCTTTCGATGCCTCGTCCGAATATCACGTTCCCCACGTTCGGTGGTCGACAGTTCTGGCTCGATTGCCATTTCTTTCGCGGATGGCGGATTCAACAGCATGTGCTGTCGAAACACTATCGCCTCCTCGATCCCCAAGATGTTCGGCGGGCCTGGGGGACTCTTGAAGAGTGCCGCGAAGTTCTCGATCAACAGCGGCAGCAGCGGAACCTGGAGCCGATGACGGGGACAGCTGTGATCGCCCTGCACGGGATCTTGCGGTCGTCAAAATCGTGGAACGACTTACGGAGCGTGTTGGAGCCGGACGGCTATCACGTGGTGGCGATCGACTACCCGAGTACGCAGCGCTCGATCCCGGAGTTTGCGGATCAGTTGCAGCAAGTGATCGCTTCGCTGGAGGGGATCGACACGATTCATTTTGTCGTTCACAGCATGGGGGGACTGGTCGTTCGTCGGTGGTGCCAGAGTTACTCCGACCCGCGTGTCGGTCGGCTGGTGATGATCGGGACGCCGAACGCGGGGGCCGAGATCGCGACGATGCTGCAAAAGAATCTGCTGTTCCGGGCGATCTACGGCCCGGCGGGACAGGAGTTGGTCGCCGAGGCCAACAACTTCATCGGGACACTCCCGGTCCCCCAGTTCGAGTTCGCCGTGATTGCCGGAGCCAAGGGAAGCCCCGACGGCTTCAACCCGTTAATTACCGGTGATGATGACGGAGTGGTCACCGTGGAGAGTGCCCGCTTACCCGGAGCGGCAGACTATCTGTCTGTCCCGTGCCTGCACTCGTTTCAGTGCTCGAATGCCGAGGTCATGGCAGCCACCCGGCGGTTCTTGAAAACCGGGGCGCTGCGGGAGTCTGGCCTGCCGGAACCGATCGCGTAACCTCGTTCGGGATCGCACTACGGTTACACCAACGCTTGAGTCGAGGTCGGGTGAGCAGGCTCGAGCGGTGGCAACTCAATACCCCGTAAGAATCTGTTATGAGACGAACTCACCCCGACACACAGTCCATTGGTGGACTTCCCGGTCGATAGGTGGGTTCTCAAAAGTTGCGTCTCATTACGACTTCCTTCCCGGCAGCCGGTCAGGATACACTCGAACCTCAAGGATCTAGTCCCGTTCCGAGATGTCCACCCTGATTTGGCGATCTCCCGATGTCCATTCGCATGCAGTGCCCGGCGTGTCAGCGTGTCCTGCAGGCTGCGGATCGGTTTGCGGGGAGGCGGGCGGAGTGTCCTGATTGTGGACATCAGATCACGCTTCCGAATCTGAGGGACACGCCATCGGCGACACCCGAAGCCGAATTCAAGGGAGTTCCATGGCATCAGTCGGGACCCGCTTCGGAGATCGACGAGTTTCTCGATCCGCCCGGGGCAGAGCCTGCCGATGCTGAAGCACAGCCTCCCGGGAAGTCGACTGTCCAGCGGATGCTTGAGGCGCTGCTCGATCCGCGGGCCATTCAGTGGTTGCTGACCATTGGTGGTGGCTTGGCGGTGTTGGGGCTGATCATCTGGTTGGTCAGCATCGGCATCTTTGCGAATTCGCTGGCTGTCGCGCTGGTGATGGGGGCGGCCTCGCTCGCCTTGCTGGGGGCGGGGTGGTGGGTCACGCTGAAGACCAGTCATCGGGTTGCGGGGCATGCGCTGACGTTTATTGCCTGCGTGGTCGCTCCACTGAATCTGTGGTACTACCAGTCGCAAGGGCTGGTGACTGTCGATCAGCATCTGTGGCTGGGAGGGCTCGTCTGCCTGGGGCTGTTCGTGGCGACGGTCTTCAAGCTGCGCGATCCGTTGTTCCTGTACGCGGTCGAAGCGGGGGTGACGCTGACGGTCCTTCTATTGGCCTCCGACCTGAACTACCTCAACGATGCGAGCCATGTCGCCGTGATCCTGATGGTCCTGGCGGCGGCCTCGATTCATGCGGAACGTCTGTTTGCTCCGGAAGGAGTCTTTGATCGTAAGCGGTACGGCTTGGCTGTCTTCTGGAGCGGGCAAGCTCAGCTCGTGGCCTCGCTGGTGGTGTTGCTGGGATCGCAAGTGATGGGGTGGCTATCGCAGCCATTTCACTGGGACTGGGCGGGGAATCCGCTCTCGGAGGACAACCTGCTGGCTGGGGGGTTATGGATCGCGGCGACGTATTTGTGTCTGTACTCTGATCTGGTGGTTCGCCGGATTGGGCTCTACTCGTACTTCGCGGGGGTTTGCCTGTTGATGGCAGAGGTCACGTTGATCATGCCGCACCTGAGCCAGGAGGGATTGATCGCGCTGCTGTCGGTGACCGTGGTCGCGATTCAGGTTCTCGTTTCGGCCATCATTCCCAGGGAACGCAATTCACGGCTCCACGGCCATGTCGGGGCGATTGCCGCCATCATGGGCGAGATCGCGGTTCTCTGGGGCGTATTACTCCACGTGCGGGCGACCACCGATTTGAAGCTGTGGGACAACTTCGACTATCAGACTGGCTGGCCGTTCGTCGCGTGCATGGTGACGGTGGCTGTGGCCAATCGGATCTCGGCGTTTCTGGTTCGTCGGGACTTGCCGCAGCTGTCGTTGACGCACTTTGTGATCAGTGCTGCTGCACTGATGGTGGCCTTTGCGGGACTGCTGCGGCAGTTCGGTCTGACGGTCTGGGCGTACCAAGCTCCGTGGCTGATGCTGATGCCGATGGGGTACATCATCGCAGCTCGCCTGTGGCGTGGGCGTTCCCCCGAGGCCCCGCTCGCTCGGGTCTCACATGTCAGCACGGCGGTGATCCTCGTGGGGACGGTTCTGTCCGCATTGAGATTGGATGCCAACTCGTTCTGGCATCCGCTCCAGAAACACCCGCTGAATCTGCAACTGGCGATTACGTTTATCGTCGCGACCGGCTTCTACATTCTGGCAGGAGTGTTCCGCAAACGGAGTTGGAACGGGTTCCTGGCCACGGTGACGGGGTGTGCGGCCCTCTGGCAGTTACTGGGCTACTTTGGTGTCGAGCCGATTTGGCACGCGCTGATTCTGGCGCTCCCCGGCTTGGGATTGCTGCTCGCGGCCCGCAAGGTGGGGGTGAACACCGATGTCCGCTATCTCGCTTCCGGGGACCGGACCTCGGTCCTCCGAGGGACCGGGATGACGTTGCTGACATGCGGCAATGGCGTCCTGACCGTGGCGCTGCTGATGTCGATCCTGAGAGGCTTTGGCCGGATGGTCGACCATCAAGTCGAGTGGATGAGCTTGGGAACCATGATCGGAATGACCGCCGTCGCGTTCGTGGCCTCCATGATTGTTCCCCCGAGCGGATGGCGGCGTTGGTACAACGTGTTGGGGCTGGCGCTCGTCGCTCTCGATCTGCAAGCGGTCAGTGCGCTGATCAAGCTTTCTCCGTGGCAGAAGTTCGAAATCTTCTGCGTCATCGCTGGGGTGCTAATCCTGATCGTCAGTCACATTGGCCGCTTCCGTGAACAGCCCGCCAACAGCGAGATGCAAGACGCGATGGAGCAAGATGGCATCACCCTGGGGTTGTGGTTCGGGAGCCTTTTAACGGTCGTCCCGCTCTTTGTGGCGTTTGTGTACCACCGGTTCGTGAAGGGCAGCCCCTCCACTCCGGACGAATTGGCGCTGCTGACGATGACGATCATCATGCTCGCCACGGGGTGCAGTTGGCAGATCCAATCGACCGCCTTCTTCGGTGGGCTGGGACTGCTGGTATATCTCGTGGTGATCATCGGCTCGATTGCCTACCGCCCCGAAGTCGCCGTTGGTGTCTACCTGCTGGTCGGCGGAGCGTTGCTGTTTGGCTCCGGCATTCTGCTGAGTATCTACCGCGACCGGCTCTTGAAACTCCCCGAGCAGATCAGCCGCCGCGAAGGGATCTTCCGGATCATCGGCTGGAGGTAA
>JAYSVZ010000106.1:0-7518 GCA_043718305.1 Planctomycetota bacterium
GTTGACCCTGCTGGCGGAGCAGGACAACGACGACTGCCGGGAGGCGGCTCGGTCGTTGCTGTACGCGATTGCCGCGAGCAGCCAGACCGGGGGGTTCGATGTTCCGAAGCGGGAGGCGCTGACAGCGGCTCTCGCCCCGACGTTCGCGGCGATCCACACCGCCGGGGACAAGCACGCGCTGTACGTTCCCGCGACTCAATTGCAGGCGACATGGGGCGATGCGAAAGCCATCACCGCCGTCGAGAAGATGCTGGCCGAGACCAAGGACGAGGCCCACAAGCTCGGCTGCCTGCGGGCACTCATCGGCGGCGGAGCAGCCTCGGCTCTCCCCACTGCGGAGAACCTGCTCGACAGTTCGCCGGTCCCGACACAGGAGCAGGTGCTCTCCCTGCTGGGCCGGATGAACGCTCCGCAGATCGCTCCAGCGGTCCTCAGCCGGTATGCGAAGTTCGACCCCGGTCTGCAACCGAAGGCCCTCGAACTCCTCACCACGCGGGTCGAGTGGTCGACGCCGTTGCTGGCGGCCATCAACGACAAGTCGCTGTCGAAGGACGCCTTGAACCTAAACCAGCTGCGCCGCATGGCGAGCTTTAAGGACGAGGCGTTTGCGAAGCAGTTCAAGACGATCTACGGCACGATCCGCGAGGGCCGCAACCCCGACCGCGAACACGTGATCAACCAGACCCGCGACTTCCTGAAGGGCACCCCCGGCGACGCCGAGCGCGGGGTCGCGGTCTACAAGAAGGTGTGCGCCCAGTGCCACAAAATGTACGGCGAGGGAGCCGAAGTCGGCCCCGACATCACCCTTAGCGGCCGCAACAACTGGGACCAACTGCTCAGCAACGTCCTCGACCCCAGCCTCGTCATCGGCGGTGCGTACCAAGCCCGCATCCTGCAAACCGCCGATGGAAGAGTCCTGACCGGGCTGCCCGTCGAAGAGACCGAGCAGCGTGTCGTCCTCAAGGTCCAGGGCGGCAAGCTGGAGACGATTCCCCGAGACCAGATCGAGGTCTACAAGGTCAGCGAAATCTCGATGATGCCGGAACAACTCGAGAAGCAAATCACCCCGCAAGAACTCGCCGACCTCTTCAGCTACCTAGCCCTCGATAAACCACCGAGCGATCCGAAGGCGAAGTACCTGCCGGGGTATCCGAGAGGGAAATGAGGGGGAATACAATGCCCTTTACCCCGCTCGATCCCCAGAGGTATCCTCGCGACCCAGCCAGCACGCCACTTCATCGGGGTTCAGCGGATGGAGCATACGTCTATGTTCAGGATCTGGATGGGACGATCTACATCCTCCCGGATGGCCCTCACCAACACCCCCGCGTATTGGGAGAGGCCAGATCGGCGATGTATGCCGGGGAACTTCGAATTCAAGCGGGGACAGTGGTCCAACTCAATAACTGCTCGGGAACTTTTGAACCAGACAGCGTGAGAGGGCTCCGAAAAGTGGCAGACGTGATTGAGTCCCTGGGATTCAAGTTCGAATCCGGGTCAGTGCAGTTTTTCCATTTCCATAAAGTGGCTCCGACGCGAATGATTCAGAGAGAAGGGAGTGGCGATGCGAATTCTGGTGCTTGAAGACAACGATGATCGCATCGCCGCAATGCGAAGTGCGATTGCTGACCGCTTCGGTCAATACGCAGTGAGCTTCTTCAAATCATGCGATGAGATGAAGAGTGCGATCACCCAGGATGGACTGGCCGATGTGGTTGCTATCGCTCTTGATCATGATTTGGAAATGCTTCCCGGTCCCGAGGGACGGATGGTCGATCCCGGCACGGGGGTCGAGATGGCCGAATGGCTCAAAGATCAATCGCCGAAATGCCCAGTGGTCGTCCATACAACGAATACCAGCGGGGGGACAGAGATGGTCCGCCTGTTGCGCAAAGCGGGATGGCGTGTTGAGCGAGTTGTCCCGTATGACGGAGAGTCCTGGATCGCGACCGCTTGGTTCTCTTTGATCCGGACATACATCCTGGAGTCGGAGCGTCCGAACCGTCATCCTTCGTTTGGACTGGCCTGGCTGGCTGAACTGTTGGCGACGGACACTAGTTTTGAAGAACGAATGCGACTTGTCCTGGAGGATTATTCGAATCAACTCTTTCTCGCGGTCGGTCTTCCGGGACTTTCGATTGAGCTTCTGACTTTGCGAAACGACTGCTGGGAAGACTCTTTCGCGTCGGGGACTCTGATCCAGTCGTTGCACCACTTCGTAAACCCAAAGGGCGTGACCTTTTTAGAACTCTCCCCGCTGGCTGGTGTCGGGCCAGTCACGGCGAACGACCCGAGACTTTCGTCAGAATTTTCTGATGCACTCGTCAAATCAGGCTTCCATCGAATTCTCTCTGTCGTGATTTCAACAGATGCTTTTGAGAACTGCTCCAGCTTGGTTCTAATCTCGTCTCGTTCGCCAGAGATCAAGCTCAATGAACCCACAGTGCATGCAACCATCATGGACTTGGTGGCATGCCTCAAGATTCTCTTCTCTGTGGAACAACTTTCTAGGCCGCTACGGGAGTCCATTCCCGGAGTCGCCAACCAAGATGTGACAACTTTACCACGCTAACAACTCAGGGTTGCACTTTTTGCAAAAAGGCATCACCTCGCCGTGTCTCCGATTGTTGCACAAGCGCAACCCATTGAACCACTTATGAGAACTGCCGCTATTGGAGGTGGCCGGGAATTCAAATTGCAGTCCAGCGAGTTATGAACACCCCTGCGCACCCATCAGCCCCCCCGACTCCACGCACCATCGGCCCATGGGGGCCCATTGGGATCGACTTGCAAGCTGCCAGAAACTTTGGCCGTTGGTGGGATCAAATCATCGAAAAATCACCGAATACAGCGACTCCGCCGGACATGAAAGATCGACGGGCGGCTTAGTTGGAGGCCAGTCTCCTCATCGGCGGCAGCTACCAAGCCCGCATCCTGCAAACCGCCGATGGAAGAGTCCTGACCGGCCTCCCCGTCGAAGAGACCGACCAGCGCGTGGTCCTCAAGGTCCAGGGCGGCAAGCTGGAGACGATCCCCCGCGACCAGATCGAGGTCTACAAGGTCAGCGAGATCTCGATGATGCCCGAGCAACTTGAGAAACAGATCACCCCCCAAGAACTCGCCGACCTCTTCAGCTACCTGGCCCTCGACAAGCCGCCGAGCGACCCCAAGGCGAAGTACCTGCCGGGGTATCCACTGGGGAAGTGAGGAACAGAAGAGGAGGGGCCGCAAGAAACTCAAAAAACGCAAAAGGGGAGGGAAGGGGGAAGAGGAATGCGGAGTCCTGAAGTCTGCGTGATCTGAAGCGATGACTGCCCCCTCTGATTCTTCCTCTTTTTTTGCGTCTTTTTGAGTTCTTTGCGGCCACCTCCTCCGTCTTATTTCGTTCCGCATCCACCAGCACAGGAGCCAGCCATGCCGAAGGACCGCGTCTTCCAACTTTGCGACATCATTCGGGAAACCGGCTACGCGATCCACGAGTATCTCGGGCCGGGCCATCTGGAAAAGGTGTACGAGAACGCCCTCGCCCATCGGCTGGGGAAACTCGCGATTCAGTTTCGCTGTCGCGAGCCTCTGGCAGTCCACGATGAAGACGGCTACATACTCGGCAATTTCGAGGCGGACATGCTGGTCGAAGAGATCCTCATCGTGGAGATCAAAGCGGTGAGTTCGTTCGCCAACGAGCATGTGGCTCAATTGCTCGGTTATCTGAGGGCCTCAGGGATCGAGCATGGGCTGCTGGTGAATTTTGGGGCCGGGCGGTTTGAGATTCGAAAGTACGTCTGGTCAAAAGGGCGCGGACGACCGGAGTGTGAAGCGATCATGTGAGGGAAGAGGAGGGGCCGCAAGAAACTCAAAAAACGCAAAATAAGAGGCAGGACAGAGAGTCACCATGCGAATCGTAAATTTGGAGGACAACTCTGATCGGCAACTCGCCACGCGGAAGTGTCTCACGAGACGGCTGCCTGACGCACGGATTGAGTTTTATGATTCGGCACATGCGTTCATCAGTTCACTCACCTTAGCGGCAGACGATGTGGAATTGATCGCCCTTGACCACGATCTGGAGATGATCGATTCGGGAGATGGAACGCTCGTCGATCCTGGGACCGGGATGGACGCTGCGGAGTGGCTGGCTCAAAGCAGTCTGGAAACACCCTTTATCGTTCACACGACCAACTTGCCAGCCGGTGAACGCATGATGTCGACACTCCAGAACGCGGGATGGAGTGTCCAGCGGGTCGTCCCCTATGGGGATACCGAATGGATTCGGGAAGTGTGGTGGCAAGCTGTGTGTCGGGCGATCTCGCCAGACGATAAACCACCGAGCGATCCGAAGGCGAAGTAACTGCCGGGGTATCCGCGCGGGAAGTGATGCGGGGGAACACAATGCCCTTTGCTCCACTCGATCCGAAGAAGGATCCTCGCGATCCAGCCAGTGCGGCGCTTCGTCTGGGACAGCGGATGGAGCCTCCGTCGATGTTCATGACTCTGCCAGATGGCCCCCTCAATACCTCTCGGGTGTCAGCCAAGCCACATGGCAAAATCACGAATGACATGGATCGCAAGTCACCCGCACTTGGTCTACAATCCGTTTTCGTGAAGATGTCGCGATTGGCTGCTTGGTGAAATTGGCAGACACGCAAGATTTAGGATCTTGTCCCGAAAGGGGTCGGGGTTCGAGTCCCCGAGCGGCCATTGAATTTGGACGGCGGTTTGCCGAGACCCGACGGGTCTTTGGACTTAGGCAAGTGACGGTCATTGATGTCCCCCGTAGGACGGCCTTTCCAGGCCGTCCTGGATCGATTCTGGCAGCCAGACGGCCTCGAAAGGCCGTCTTACGGGGAGACTTTTTTCGCCCGCCGGCCTTAATCGTTTCTATTTTTGAGTGCAATTGGGGGGAGAACGGGGAATGCTTCGATGGATTGTGGCGAGACCGCAGCCTCCGCATTAGAATCCCGGCTCTCTTTCGCCCCTGCGGAACCTACCCCTCATGTCCCAAGCCACTCTCGAAGATCCCCGCATTGTTGAGTTCGATGTCCGGACCGACGAAATGCTCGTCAACATGGGGCCGCAGCATCCCAGTACGCATGGCGTGCTGCGGTTGTTGTTGCGGACCGACGGGGAAGTGGTGCACGAGACGACGCCGCACTTGGGCTACCTGCATCGCTGTGCCGAGAAGATCGGCGAGAACCTGAACGGGCCGCAGTGGATTCCGTACACCGACCGGATGGATTATCTGGCCGGGATGAACATGAATCTGGGCATGGCCCTGACGTTCGAGAAGCTGCTCAAAATTGAGGTGCCGGAGCGGGCGATGACGCTTCGCGTGATCATCGCCGAGATGGGGCGGATCGCCAGCCACCTGGTGGGGATGGGGGCGTATGGGCTCGATCTGGGGACGTTCAGCCCGTTCCTGTATGCGTTCCGCGAGCGCGAGATCATCCTCGATCTGTTCGAGGAAGTCTGCGGGGCGCGGTTGACCTACAGCTACATCACCATCGGCGGGGCGACGCATGACCTGCCGACGCAGATCACGATTCCGCCAGGCTTGGCCTCGCTGACGGGCAAGAGCCCCAACCTGAAGATGTCCTGGGCCGAGGCGTGCTTGCTGTTTCTCGAATGGCTCGAAAAGCGAATCCTCGAGTATCACGCGCTGCTCACCCGTAACTCGATCTTCATCAAACGCACCGCTGGCAGCGGCGTCATGTCCGGCGAGATGGCGATCAGCTACGGCTGCACCGGGCCGGTGTTGCGGGGCAGCGGGGTCGACTTCGACTTGCGTCGCGACGGCGAGCCGATCTACACGCGGATGTACGAGGGATACGAGTTTGAGATCCCATATGCTCCGTTCGCGGGTGTCAAGAACATCCCGAGTGAAGTGATCCTGGGCGACAACTGGTGCCGGTTCTTCGTGCGGATGCTCGAAGTGACCCAGGCGATCCGCCTCGTGCGGCAGTCGCTGGCGAAGTACCCCACGACGCAGGGGGCCTTCCGCGTCCCGTTCAAGATGTCGACCAAGCTGCCGGTGGATGAGTGCTATCTGGAGACCGAATGCCCGCGCGGGCAGATGGGGTTCTACATCGTCGGCGACGGCCAAGCGGAACCGCTCCGCGCCCGAGCGAAGAGCTCCTGCTTCTGCAACCTCTCGGTCACCGGCCCGCTGTGTGAGGGGATCTTGATCGCCGACATCCCGGCGATCGTGGGGTCGCTGGATATCGTGATGGGCGAGATCGACCGGTGAAAGTACTTTTCTCAAAATGCACAGAACAGGGTGCATCTCATGGAATACTGTTCATTTAGGGTGCATCGCTCACGCGACATCGTCATGTCCAGTCGGTCGTCTCGGACGACCTCGCTGGCATTCTCGACTGACCGTCGCACGGTTCACGAAACCGACGCTTGCGACTCTCTTCGCAGCGGGATGATGACATCCTGAACTAGCCGGTCGCCTGTCGCTCGCAGCATCACTACGGTGACATCGAACCCATTGAGTAGACCGATGTCGGTCGTCTTGCGGGCATCTTATCATCGCATTGTCGTCATCCAGGAGTTCCTCCAACCCTGATCCCACGTTGATCAGCAACGCTTTCCAACTCGTCGGGAAGCATTCTTGGATTGCCCTGAGCCAGTGTTCCTTCCAGGCCTCGGTTCCTTCTCGTCCTTCGAGGCGTGCGAGTGCAATGACTCGACCCAGGTCCTTTGCGGATCGAAGCACACCCCGCATGTCGCCAGACGCGATACGGATCGTCCCGACCTGTGGGTGCGACATGAGATTCGTCAACGCCATCATGGAGGGTTGGGCGTATTCCAGGCCAACATGAGAAGCGATGCGCCCAATCGACACAACGCCCAGAAACCGAAAGCTGGGCAGGCCGTACCAGCCATCCCTCAACTGCAATGGAATCCACTGCTTGGCTGCCGCCTAATCTTTGTCGGGAATGTTCAGGAACTCGATGAAATACTCCGTTGATTCGGGCGGATACAGGCGAATTGCTCTCAGGGTCTTGACCGGCTCGGCGGTGGCCTGGGGAAAACACTCCTCGATGTTTTTCCACCCGATGCCTTTTAACTGCTCGGCCATTTTTCGGCAGGAGTTAACGTGCCCTGCCGGATGAACGACCAAATCGGCGTCCTTGGTGTTGATGGCCTGCCCCTGTAACTGTTCCTTGTAGTGGTAAGCAGCGGCGAGACTTCCCGTCACAAACAAGTGCTGATGGAGAGGCTCCGGAACATCACTGGCGATGCGCTCAAACAGTTCCATCGGGTCGAGTCGGTTCATGCGAGTCGGACCTCCGGGCGAAGATGTGTTAGTAGTTGATTCGCCTGCGTAGTCAGCGAGAGATCGCAAAGATCGAGGGCCGTCTCGACGGGATCAGCCCAGGGCATGCTCTTTTCCGACTTCTCGAAGAACAGGGGGGCTGCTCGGACAAGTGGATGAACCACGAGAACCGCTGGCTCCGTTGTATCGTCCGTTCGTGTCAGTGCTGGATCGAGATTTCGCACGAATTCGAGATC
>JAYSVZ010000107.1:0-7508 GCA_043718305.1 Planctomycetota bacterium
GGGTCTGCCGCTGCGCAGCTGACCCTGGGCTACGAGACGAGACCCCGTCGGGGTCAAAGACCGGTCCGATTCTGAATTCACCGACGTTGGGGACGCACATACGCATCGGATTAATCCCAGCGCGGCACAGCCGCAACCAACGTGGAGGCAGTCAGCCATCAGTAATCAACGGCCAGCCAGAAGGTTCATCAAGAGACAACTCTGCACCCCAACGGGGTTGCAGGGGATAGCCCAGGGTTGGCGACCAACGGGAGCCTACCCTGGGTCGAGGTGCTGTCAGGGGACGAACCCTGACAGGGGTTCTACGCTGGGCGAACGAGTGTGCAACCCCAAAGTGCGTCTTGCACTTGGTCGAGGCTGGCAACTCGGCGCATCGCCAGCCACACTCCCGGCTCACTGCATCTGCCCCTCCCCCACGAGGTCACCCCCTTGAACACTTCCCCTCCCATCGTGGTCGGCCTGGGCGAAGCGGTCTGGGACATTTTTGGCGACGAGCGGAAGCCGGGCGGAGCCACCGCCAATGTGGCCTATCACGCGGGCCAGTTCGGGGCACGCGGTGTGGTTGCCACGCGGCTCGGAACCGACGACGCCGGGCGCGATCTGCTGGCCTACTTCGAAAGCAAAGGACTCGACACGTCGGCCTTGCAGTTTGATGCCGACCACGAGACCGGCAAGGTCACGGTCGACATGCGCGACCCCGGCCACCCGACTTATGTGATTCATAACGATGTCGCGTGGGATCATCTCGAACCGACCGAGTCGCTAATGGCCCTGGCCGATCGGGCTGATGCGGTCTGCTTCGGCTCGCTGGCGCAGCGGTCACCCGTCGCTCGAAAGTCGATTCGGGAGTTCATCCGTCGCACAAAAGGACTTGTCGTGTTCGACGTGAATATCCGGCAGCGCTGGTACGACCGGGAATCGCTGGAGCAGTCGTTCACCCATGCCCGGGTGGCCAAGCTCAACCTTGACGAGCTGCCGCTCGTGGCGGCTGAACTGGGCTTGGCCAGTGGGACCGAACGGGCGTTTGCCGCTGATCTGCAATCGCGTTTTCCGGTCGAGACGGTGATTGTGACGCGGGCCGAGCATGGTTGCTTCGTCGCTCGAGGGGGTGAGTTCATCGACTGCCCCGGCGAGACGATTCAACTCGTCGACGCCGTCGGAGCCGGCGACGCCTTCTCGGCAGCCTTCATCATCCTGACGCTCGAAGGGCACCCGCTGGCCACCGTGGCCCGCTTCGCCAACCGCGTGGGCGGACTGGTCGCCTCCCGCTCGGGAGCCATGCCCGATGTGGCCGAGGACTACCGCCGCTTGCGAGCGGAGTTCGGCGTCGAGCATCGATTGAGAAAAACAAAGGTGTGATGACCGTGAAAGGTTCCCTCCACCTTTAATCCCTCACCTTTAATCCCTCCCCTCGAGCCAACAAGTCGTGAAGAAGAGCGGGAAGTGTACCGTGGCAGCCAATGGGACCATTACTTTTTAAGGAAGACCCATCGATCGAACAATCCAAATACTTCTTGTAAACGGTTATTCTTGCAGTATGATGCAGACCGGATGGAGCGTGAGCGCATCGTCGTTTCGAAGCGTACTGACCCAGCAGGATGCCTTATCCAAGAGAGTAAGGGACCATGATGAAGAAATTGTTTTCGCGATCCGTCTGGACGGCGAGTGCTGTGGCGCTCTGCCTCGGAGCAGCCAGTGCTTGGGCCTTGACGGTGACTGTTCAGCAACTCGTGCCCGGCGTGAATGCGAACGGCACTCTGAACAATGCATTGGGAGCCACCATTCCGGTCAAGGCCAACGTGAACACTCTTACTGGGACGTTTCATGCGTCCGGGAAGGGCAAGGTGACCAACCAATCGGGTGCCAAACAGGAATACCAAAACGTTCCGGTCAACATCCCGGGCGTGCAAGTCGAGTCCAGCCTGTACACTGTCAAGAAGAACGGGAAATGTAGCGTGGATGCGTCCGGTTTTGTGATCGGGAACTAATTGAAGTGCAATCATGCGGCGGGGTTTCACACGGATCTCGGGCTTCACGCTCGTCGAATTGCTCGTCGTCATGGCGATCATTGCCGTTTTGATCGCGCTCATGATGCCCGCCGTACAGTCTTCGCGCGAAGCGGTACGGCGGGTTCATTGCCATAATCAGATTCGCCAGCTCGGTCTGGCACTCCACAGCTACCACGAGATTCATAGTCGCTTTCCGGCGGGGAGCTACATGATCGGCCCGTCCTTCCGCACGATGTCGGGCTGGGGGTGGGGAGCCATGATCTTGCCGCATGTGGAACAGGCTCCGCTGTACCACCAGATCGACTTTCACGTGGGGACGGCTGTGGCGTCCAACCAGGCCGTGATCGCGACCCCCGTCAGTCTCTGGCGATGCCCGTCCGATGTGGCTCTCGAGCGGATGACGATTTTCCCGGTCGGCCGTCCGTCACTCGATATCGCCTCGGGCAACTACTGTGGGGTCAACGGGCTGCTGCATGAGATGTCATCGAAGCGGATCGCTGACGTGATCGATGGCACCTCGCAAACCCTGCTGCTGGGCGAACGAGTGGTCGATCAGAGTACGAATGGCAGCCTGCCGCACACTGCCGGATGGTTTGGCCAGGTGGCCTACAGTGATGGGTATGAGTACCGCTCCATCCCGCACATGGCGACCTTTCATGCTTTCCCGATCAACGGTTCACTTTCCAGCGCGCAGCACTTCAGCAGTCGCCACACGGGCGGTGCGATCTTTGGCCTCGCCGATGGTTCCGTGCGGTTCGTGAGCGAACATATCGACAGTCATCTTTGGGAGTCACTCGGCACGCCCGCCGGGGGCGAAACGATTGGTTCTTTTTGAGTGGATTCGTTTGATGAGATCTCTCCGCTGGCTGCTTTTGATCCCGCTCTGTGGCTTTGCATTCGGTTGCAGCAAGGACATCAAGCAGGTGGCTGACCAGATGGTGGTGGATGCTTTTTTGAAGAAAGGGACGCAGGTTACGGCGATCCCGTTCTTTGAAAAAGGGGGCCAGTATTTTGACGAAGAGGGTTCGACCAAAGTCGACCGCGAGATCGTCCTGCCCATGCTCCAGAAGCTGTTCGAAATCAGTCATACTCCGCAGTGGGTGGTGCCAGATGAGCGCGATCCCAAGCAAGCCTTCGCGGTCCTGATCGAACTCCCTGACGACACCTCCGTGGTCGATGCCATGGCGAAGGTCGTCGAAGCGGCGGATGCCAAGTTTGACGGCATGATTCTGCAACAGTGGGGGCACCGCTGGTTATCGATCGATTCAATGGACCGGGAGACAGCGGAGTTCTTCAAGAAGACGAACCCCGATTTTGACAAGCAGCGCTGAGCCGATTCGTGCGGGGAGCGACTCTGCCGAAGAGCCCCTCCGGCGAGTACGGCGGCAGGGTGGCGGGGTCAGGAGGATTTGCGCATGAGCCCGATGCGGAAAGACTTGGGACTTGTATTTGAACGAGTGGGGGCACGGCGGATTGGCACGCGGAGATTACGAGCCAATGACGCTCTCGATCACATGAATGTCTCGCCAGACTTTCGAAGGCCCCATGTCACCCACCGCTGTATCTACGCTGCCAGGGAGATATGCTATCTACTCAAGTTCGCACACGAGATGACCCCTGGACTGACTGGCTATGACGAACCGCCTGCAAGCCCCTTTGACTCAATTGCAAAGTGCCATCGACCAGCGGGTCCAGGCCGAAGCGGACTACGCCAGTCTCTATTTGCAAGGACCGAGCGAGCAAGAAAGATCTCTTGGGGCCGAACTCCAGCGAATCACCGATCAATTTGCCGCTTGGCAGCAGTCGATAGAGGAGCATCAGGCTCAATCGGCAGCTCAAATTGCCAACGCAATCGATGACCAGCTCACGGAAGCTCAGGGGTTGCACCAGTCCGAATGGGGCGAGATCGAACGGGGGCGTAACGCCGAGCGACAAGAGGTCGAGTCGAAGTTCGAAGACAGCACGTGGGTCACGACCTCGATCCTGGACGACACGGCTGAGGATAGCCCGCGACGGCTGTTTGAGAAGACGCAGTTCTCGATTCAGAAGTCCCGCGACGATTTGCGATCGCTCACGACCGGACTGAAGAACGATGCGCAGACCCTCCTCGATGAACGGGGCTGGATGAGGCAGCCCCAGTTCGAACAGCCCCAAGCCCCCCGTCAGTTGGACCCACTGGCTGAGACGCTCCAGGCAGCGCATGGCCGTGGGTTTCAAGGACTCCAGTATGCTCGTGGGCTCTGGACGCCGAAGCTCTGCATGGGGTTCGCATCCTTCGCGGTGTTCTTTCTGTTGGCCTTGATCGCGGCGGGAACCTTCTACTTCTTTGTCCCACCGCAGCTCTTGGGGATGACTGGCGGACGAGAAGCTCCCGCATGGTTGGGGATCTCGTTCGGGATCGGTGCGGGTCTGTCGCTGGTGGTGACGGGAATCCTCTACGTCTTGGCGAGTTCGAAGCAGTCGGACGCCTTGTTGCAATTGCAGACGGCGGTGGCCGAGGTCGACTGGCTCCATGATCGATGGAATCTGACAGCCGACAAAGAACTCAGCGACGCTGAAAAGGAGTTCACCAAGAAGCAGGAACAATACAACCGCCAGCGCGAGGTGGCCCTCGCCCGTTATCAAAAGGCTCACCAGGACCGCCTCACCGAGATTGAGGCCCAGCGCAGCTCCCAATCGGCGGAGTCCAAGCAACGCTTCGCCGATCAGAAGACGTTTCTCGAAGCGAGCCGCACCTCGCAATTGGCAATACTGGAGACTCAAGTTCAGAAGCAGCGCGAGGCCGGAGAGCAGCAGTTCCAAACCGCTCGGGCACAAGCTCAAGCCAACCTCGATCAGTGCCAATCCGACCATCGGCGACAACAAGCGACAGCCTGGTCCGGATTGAAAACCAAGTGGGAACAATCGTTTCAACACGTCGCGCAGCAGGTCGCCGCGCTTCAGCAAGCAGCGGCAGCGTCACCGCCGTGGGACCGCATCGAAGCGACCGATTGGTCCCCTTCGAAGGAAGTCCCACCGGGCTACACGATCGGTCAACATCCCGTGAACCTCGATCAGTGGCCGGGAGCCGTGTCGAGCGATATGCGGCTCGCGCCCCGGACGACCGAGTTGCGGATTCCGGCGACGGTCGATTTCCCAGCGCATGCCTCGCTGCTCTTGACGTGGCGCGGCCCCGAGGGCCGGACCGCATCGGTCCAGACTCTGCAAGTCGCCATGCTCCGGCTGTTGACGCAGATCCCGCCCGGCAAGCTCCGCTTCACCCTGATTGATCCGGTGGGACTCGGGGAGAGCTTCGGCGGATTCATGCATCTGGCCGATGTGGATGAGCTACTCGTGACGAGCCGCATCTGGACCGAAGCCGGACAGATCGAGTCCCGCTTGGCCGATCTGACTGAGCATATGGAGAACGTGCTGCAGACCTACTTGCGCAACGAGTTCGCGACGATCGAGGACTACAACCACCACGCGGGCGAAGTGGCCGAGCCGTACCGGTTCCTCGTCATCAGCGACTTCCCGGCCAAGTTCAGCGAGATCGCCGCGAGCCGACTGCTGAGCATCATCACCAGCGGCCCGCGCTGCGGAGTCTACACGCTAATGTCGGTCGACATGGCACGGGCCTTGCCGCAGCAGTTGCCGCTGGAGACGGCGGCAGCGCATATGACGACGTATCAATGGACGGAGGAAGGGTTCCGTAGTGGAGGGAGCCTAGAGCCTAGGGCCCAGGGCCGAGGGCCAGAGTCGACCACTGCCTCCTCCATGCTGCCCCTCGGCCCTCGGCCCTCGCCCCTCGGCCATCTTTCTGTCTGGCCGGTCGAACTCACTCCCCCGCCCCCGCCCGAGCAGTTCACGCGCCTCGTCAAGCAGATGGCCGAAGCCTCGCGCGATGCCCGGCGGGTCGAGGTCTCCTTCGACCGCATCGCCCCCAAGCCGGAAGCGGTCTGGTCCAAGGACAGCCGCGCCGGGATCGACATTCCTCTGGGGCGAGCCGGCGCGACAAAGCTGCAGCATCTGAAGCTGGGCCAGGGGACGAGTCAGCATATGCTGGTCGCGGGGAAAACCGGCTCGGGGAAGTCGACGTTCTTGCATACGCTGATCGTCAACGTCGCCCTGTACTACAACCCCCAGGAGGTCAACTTCTACCTGATCGACTTCAAGAAGGGGGTCGAGTTCAAGGACTATGCCGCTCTGCAACTACCGCATTGCCGCGTGGTGGCGATCGAGAGCGATCGCGAGTTTGGGGTGAGTGCCCTGCAGAAACTCGATGCGGTCCTGCAAGAGCGAGGGGAACTGTTCCGCAAGCATGGGGTCCAGGACATTCGCGGGTTTCGCGATGCCAACCCGAACTACGTCTTGCCTCGGTTGCTCTTGGTGATCGACGAGTTCCAGGAGTTCTTTGTCGAGGATGACAAGCTGGCCCAGACGGCCTCGCTGATGTTCGATCGATTGGTGCGGCAGGGGCGGGCGTTTGGGATTCATGTGATCCTCGGATCGCAAACGCTCGGCGGGGCATACTCCTTGGCCCGCAGCACGCTGGGGCAAGTCGCGATCCGCGTAGCCCTGCAATGCAGCGAGTCTGATGCGCATCTGATCCTGAGCGAGGAGAACACCGCCGCGCGGCTCCTGACGCGCCCCGGTGAGGCGATCTACAACGATGCCAACGGGCTGCTCGAAGGGAACCACCCGTTCCAGGTCGCTTGGCTCCCGGATAGCCAGCGCGAAGATCTGATCCGCCAGATGGCCCAGCAATCACGCAAGGCGATGTATAAGATCGACCAGCCGATCATCTTCGAAGGAAATATCCCGTCTGATCCCGCGCGCAATGCCGCGTTGCAACAACTCATTGAAGGCGTCGGACGGGCATTCCTGCCCGTCCCGGACAACGGTGATCGCCCCGGAGAGGGACAGTCAGAACGGCCCGTCCGACACCACCGCACGCCGCGGATCTGGCTCGGCGATGCCGTCGAGATCAAAGACCCGACCGAACTCTCGTTCCCCCGCCAGTCGGGGAGCCATCTGCTGCTCATCGGCCAAGACAGCGAAGCCGCTCTGGGCCTGATGGGGACGGCGGTTGTGGCGCTGGCAAGTCAAGAGACGAGAGACGAGAGACGAGAGCCAGACAAGGGGAACGACTCTCCTCCCGACTCCGTATCGAACTCTCTCTCTGGCTCTCGTCTCTCTGGCTCTCGTCTCTCTGGCTCTGGCTCTGGCTCTGGCTCTCGTCTCTCGTCTCTCGTCTCTCGTCTCCTTATCTTCGACGGCAGCCCCGTGGACTCTCCCGATGCCGACCTTTGGCGGCAGATCGCAGCAGCGGTTCCCGGTGTCCGCATTGTCGGTTCGCGGAACGCCTTGGAAGTTCTGCAAGAACTCTCGGCTGAGCAGCAAGCCCGCGATGCCGACCGCGAGTCGAACCGCTCCCCGATCTTTGTCTTCGTCAGCCAGCTCAGCCGCTTCCGCGACCTCCGCAAGCCGGACGATGACTACGGGTTTAGCAGCAGCGGA
>JAYSVZ010000108.1:0-2559 GCA_043718305.1 Planctomycetota bacterium
AGTCGCACGGACGACTGCTGAATCTGTCCGAGAACTGTCCGTAAATCTATGGTAATCCATTGAATTCTATGTAAACTGTGGACGCTCACACGATCCGGAATCGCTTCGACCGCATGCTGTAACTGGTTCTCGGGCGGGGAGTTGTGAAGTCTTTCTGAATAGGTTTCGTAAGAAGAACGGAAGGCCCGTGGGGCCGGAAGGCAGAAGCTGGGCGACTTCCCCCTCGGGTGGTGCATGAATTTCGCAGTGGAATCGAGTCCGAGAAAACTGACGTGTGTAACGCTGACCGCTCGCCTTACGGCTTCCCACGAAGCCGAGTCACTCCCAATGCGACCAGGGCCAGCACGGCTGCTCCAGCTCCCAGCAGCAGTGCTGACTGAGACCCCCAGCGGTCCCAGAGGACTCCGGCCAGCAGGCTTGCCACGAGCGTCGTCAGTCCGGTCGTCGCATAGAAGATTCCCATGGCGGCCCCGCGGGCATCGCGCGGGGCGTGGTCGGCGATGAGGGCCTTGCCGACGCCATCGGTGAGGGCCATGTAGACGCCATAGAACGCCATCAACGGCCACGCGCCCCAGGACTGATCCGCTGGGAGCCAGGCCAAGCCCGCGTAGACCATCGCGTAAATCAACCAACCGACGGCGATGATCCGCCATCGCCCGAGCTTGTCGCTGAGCACTCCGACCGGATAGGAGAGGCCGGCATAAGTCACGTTGTAGACCGCATAGAGCAGCACCACCTGCCACGCCGAAAAGCCGAGTTCGCTCATCCGCAGCATCAAGAACGCATCACTGCTATTCGCCAGAGAGAAAAGTCCCAGCGAGAGCAGCACCGCCCAATACGATGCGGGGAGCTTCGACCGGACGGCGAGCGCGATCGTGGCCGTGGGCGGCGGAACTGGCGACTCTGCCGGTTCGGACTCCTTGACCAGGAACGAGAGCGACCAGGCTACCAGTCCGAGGACCGCTCCCACGGCAAGGATCACTCGAAAGACCCAGACGGGAGTGACTGGCGTTGCCTGACTCGCCTCGCCGCTCGGCGTCCCCGTCAGCCCCCACAAGAGCAAGGCCGACAGCAGCACCCCCAGCAACGCCCCCGAGGTGTCGAACGCTCGATGCAGCCCAAACGCCCGGCCCCGCTGGTCCAGCGTGACGGAGTCGGCGATCAGAGCATCGCGCGGCGCTCCGCGTAGCCCCTTGCCAAACCGATCGAAAAGCCGGCCCCCAACGACGAGTGGCCAAGCTGTGGCCATGGCGATCACAGCCTTGCCGAGCACGGGTAGCCCGTATCCGATTTGAATCCACTTCACCCGCCCGCCACTCGGCCCCGGGCGATCACTGCGAAACCCCGCGACAGCCGACATCAGCGCCACGAGCAGCACGGCCCCGCCTTCCATCAGGCCAAGTTGCGTCTGCGTCGCCCCTAGAGACTGCACCATAAAAAGCGGTAAAATCGGGTAGACCATTTCGCTGGAGATGTCGGCAAAGAACGAGATCCAGCTTAAGACCCACACCGATCGCGGAAGGGAAGTGACCGCAATGAGCGGTGCTGCGACCGAGGCTGTGGGTTTGGTCATGGGGCGTGACTCGCGGTTGAGGTTTGCGGATTCTCAGAGGGGCTGGAGGGGGTTACGGAGAGTAGCCCGGAGGCGTGGCCATTGGGAGGGCACTCGGGTTTCATTCCAGTGAGTCGCCTTTTCGAAGGCTCTATGCAGGCGTTGGAGTTCAGCCTTGAGGTTGCTCCGGACAGGCTAAAGCCTGAACTCCAACATCGACGGTGACCTTGGAGCCCACGCTTGGTTCCGATTGTGCTAACGGTGAGGTCTACGCAATCACTTGAGTCCACCTAGGCGTTAATCTTTGACAAGTCGGCTCATTTTGACAGGAGGGGCGGCGAATTCTGCCGATTGAGTAGGATGTTTGACCTCCCTCTCTTGCGGTGATGCCATGTCGAGCCTCATGCACTATCCGAAAATGACTGCCGCGCCGCCTGACGAGCTGCGAGTGACAGTCACTGCTCAGTCTGCGGCCATCGAGGTGGCCTCAGCGGAATTCGCCGCTTGGAACCTGGCGACTTGTGCGCGGGATGATGGCATCAGCCATCAACTGGCGGCCTTGCGCTCCCGGTTGGCAGCCTTGCGAAGCTAATTGGCGTAACGTGGGCCGGGCCCCTTTGGCCCGGCCTTGATGCTTGATGTACGGGCGAGGGCGTCTTTGGCAGAGTGCAGAGACAATTTCCAGAGAGCCATTTATCGCTTCTCGATTGGAAAGCAACGATTTCAAAAAACTCCCGAAAATCTGGTGGAATTATTGGCCTCATCAGCGTCTAGTTCACAGGCAGCTCTCATCGCGAGGTAGCTGTCCAATGTGCGTCGATTGCTGATGACAGGCTTGGGCCTGATGTGTTAGAGATCGTGCATGAAACGGACTCCGCCACAGGATCTGACATCGGACGAGCTGCGGGTCTTGGTTCTGCGGTTGCGGGAGCGGCTGGAGGTGTTGGAGGTTCGTGATCGAGAGCAGACGCAACGGCTCGAACAGCAGTCACAACTGATCGCGCGGC
>JAYSVZ010000109.1:0-7479 GCA_043718305.1 Planctomycetota bacterium
AAGCCCTCTTGGCGTTTCTGTTCGAGGACGCCATTATGAGGTCGCCAAGGTTTTGTTGGAAGCGAAGGCTTCCGTTGAAGCACGCGATATTGGAGGCTCGCAAGCGTTGCATAACGCTTGTGGGCATTTCGATACAGGACTCGTTCGCCAGCGCCCAGATGAGCCATCAAACGCCACATGCATCGACTTGCTGATCGAATATGGCGCTGATATCAAAGGGGTTTGCGACAGTAAAAGGAACTGCCTTCATCACGCGGTGCTGTGGGGCAATGAGGAGACTGTCGAGTATTTACTCAGCAAGTATGGTGACAAGTTTGATGTCAATGCTGTCGACAAGTACGGGCAAACGCCGCTCATGTGCCTACTCAATCCCAGTCGCGGTGCAGTCCCCCGCGCCAAGCTCACGGAAGATGAAGTGCTAGCTATCGCCGCTGCGATTCTGAAAGCCGGAGCAGACCCTTACTTAGCAGACCCCACGCGCCGGGTTCCGTGCTTTAATGCGTTTCTGGCGACCGAACTGAAAGGCGAGAAACTTCGAGAACTCCTCGCAAAGTACAAGAAACCCGAGCCTGTCGCTGTACCCGCTCTATGAAACTCACCTTCTACGCGCTCACCAGCACCCCGCCCGCGATTGTTCCGGCGGAGCCTACGCGGCGTTGGATGGATGAGTTTCCCGATCAGCATGCGTATCGTTGTCTTCCGCTGACGATTGCCAATTGCTATGGCTGGTGTCTGCTGTGCCCGGGTGCTATTGAAGTCACCTGGAAAGGTGGGCCGGGGGCTGCGGATATTGCCTTTCATGGGGATGAAAGTTTCCCTTGGCGCGAGCACTTTGTGACCTCGAACTTTACGCATGGGATCGTGACGTTTCATACCGGTTATCTGATGCGGACCGAACCGGGGTGGCATATTTACTGCAGCGGGCCGACCAATGTCCCGAAGGATGGAATCGCCCCGCTGTCGGGCGTGATCGAAACCGACTGGTTGCCGTACCCGTTCACGATGAATTGGCATTTCACACGACCGGGTACTGTCCGGTTTGAGGCGGGGGAGCCGTTTTGCCAGGTCTTTCCCGTGAAGGCGCACGCCGTTCTGGATGTCGTGCCCGAGATACGCCAGATCGCTGACGATCCCCCGCTTCTGACGGAGTACCACGCTGGCGGCAGAAGCGGGAGGAGTTTATGGCCCAGTATCGGGCCCACGATGCCGAGACGATCAAGCAAGCGTGGCAACGATTTTACTTCCAAGGTCTCTACCCAGATTCCCGCCCAACCGAGGCCCCGCACGTGAACAAGCTCAGAGTCGCAGCTCCCGAGGACTTGCGTTGAGTGTCATCGCCCCCAGCCACGACACGGTCTCGCCTCGCCCCGTTGGCATGAAACCCGAGGGAGAGGGGAGCCGGAAAATGGCATCATTCCAGACCGCGCGGGGAATCACTGGACGACCTCTACTTCAGCCGCAACTTCTCTCTCGCGAACTCGATCGCTTCAATCAGTTGCTGGATATCTTCATCATCCGTGTAGACCCCAAAGCTGGCGCGGACGGTGGCGGTGAGGCCGAGTTTGTCGTGTAGCGGCATGGTGCAGTGGTGGCCGTGGCGGACGAAGACGCCTTTGCGGTCGAGGAGCTGGGCGAGGTCTTCGGGGTGGGCTCCGGCGATGGTGAAGCTCAGGATGCCGCCGCGTTTCTCGGGGGGGGGGCCGTGGATCTTCATGCCGGGGATCGCATAGAGGGCGTCCCAGGCTCGTCTTGTGAGGGCTTGTTCGGCCTGATGTGCAGCGGTGAGGCCGACCTGTTCGAGCCATTCGATGGCTGTGCCGAGAGCGATCACTTGGGCAATGGCGGGGGTGCCAGCCTCGAACTTCGCCGGGGGGGCGGACCATGTCGAGTGCGTCTTGTAGACGCGGTCGATCATGTGCCCGCCGCCGAGGAAGGGGGGCATCGCCTCTAGCAGTTCCTTCCGTCCGTAGAGGACGCCGACCCCGCTGGGGCCGTAAATCTTGTGCCCCGAGAAGGCGAGGAAATCGATCCCCGCCTCGCGGACATTGACCGGTAGGTGTGGGACGCTTTGCGCTCCGTCGACAACGATAATGGCCCCGACCGCATGGGCGCGGGCTGCCAGTTCCGAGACGGGATTGATCGTCCCGAGCATGTTTGACATGCCGGTCACTGCAACCAGTTTGCAGCGGGAAGTCAGTACCTCGTCGAGCTTCGCGAGAGCGAGTTGCCCATCATTGGTGAGTGGGATGAATTTGAGGACGGCCCCGCGTTCCTGGGCGACCATCTGCCAGGGCACCAAGTTGGCATGATGCTCCATCTCATTGAGCAGGATCTCATCTCCGGCATTCACGAACGCCCGCGCCCACGTCATCGCCACGAGATTGAGCGACATCGTCGAACCGCTCGTGAAGATCACCTCGTCCGGCGACGCAGCCCCGATGAAGGTCGCGATCCTGGCGCGGGTGGCTTCCATCTGCTCGTCGACCAGCGCTCCGAATCGATAGACCCCGCGGTAAGCGTTGGCGTAGCAGGTCTCGTAGACCTCGCGCTCTTTGTCGATCACACACTGCGGCTTCTGAGCGCTGGCTGCGGTATCGAGGTAGGCCAGGCGAACGCCCTTCGCGAGCGGGCGGGCGAGGATCGGGAATTGGGAGCGGAGGGGATGGGTGGTCATTGGTTGTTGGTCAGTATTTCAGGCCTATGTCAACTGGCGGGAATACCTCGTAGGACGGCCGTTCCAGGCCGTCCCGATGGGTTCTTACACCCAGACGGCCTGGAAAGGCCGTCTTACGGGGGACTTCTTTCAGCACCAGGCTAAGTCCCAGTATCCAACATCCTCTCCGCGAACTGGCGAATCCGTTGCACCATCCCGCCCAATCCGTTGCGGCGGGACGGACTCAAGTGCTTGTCGAGTTCCAGCTTCTTGAAGACCGCGCGGGGGTCGGTCTCGACAATCTCACGGGCCAGTTTTCCGTTGTACATCAACCTCAGCACCGCGATGAGCCCGCTCACAATCATGGCGTCGCTATTCGCGGAGAACAGGACTCGAGGACCGCTAGCACTCGGTTCACACCGGGCGACCAGCCAAACCTGACTCTGGCAGCCGTGAACGATGTTCGCTTCGCACTTCTCCTCGGCGGACATCTCGGGGAGCTGAAAGCCGAGGTCAATCAAAAAGTCGCACCGTTCCTCCCAGTCTTCCAACTGGTCGAATTCGGCATACAGGCCATCCAGCGTCATCTCGGCGAGACTGTTCACAGCAGGTCGATCTTTCCCATGAGATTTGGCGGTGCAATTCTGGAGGAATTGCCACGTCACCCTATTCTAGGGCAGAAGTGCCTCTGGGAAAGCGGTGAGGCGGAAACACCCACGGCTGGCCAGTTTGTCACAATGAATTTCGACAGACATGCCTCCCCTTGCAAACGCACGCAGGGCAGGTCATCGAGACCTTCCGAGGAGCTGGTCGCAGAATGGGGGCCGCCAGAAACTCAAAATACGCACAAGAAGAGTGGGCCTCTGTCTTGTATTTTTTGAGTTTCTTGCGGCCCACTCCCCGTCGCCGATCGGCTGGGTCTCGGCCTAGGCGGAAAGTGTCCAGCGAAAGTCGTTTCAAACCTCCGCGAGGGTCAGCTTCCGTAGCTGTCGGCGTAGTATTTCGAGGAGCGGCTCGAAGCTCCGTAGACGTAGCCGTATGAGCCGCCGCGGGTCGGGTCGACACCATTGACTAGAACGCCCAGGACTTTGGCATTCAGGCTGCGAAGGATTTCGGAGGCCCGGATGGCTGCGAGTCGTGAGCGACTGGCGAGGCGGACCACCAACAGCACGCCATCGACTTGACGCGCGATCGTCGTCGAATCGGTCACGGCCAGCACGGGCGGTGAATCGATGATGACCCAGTCGTAGCGGTCGCGAAGCATGTCGAGCAGATTCGCAAACTTCTCACCCATCAACAGTTCACCGGGACTCTTGGGGCAGTGTCCAGCTCCCAGAACAGCCAGTTCGCCCCCTTCGACGGGGTAGCTGTGGATCAACGCATCAAACTCGGCTTCGGCTTGGAGCAATTCAGTGAGACCCTGATGCTCTTTTTCGATGCCGAAGAGCTTATGGATCGTGGGTCGGCGCATGTCGGCGTCGATGAGCAGGACCGATTTCCCCGTCTGTGCCATGGCGACGGCCAAGTTGGCCGACATGGTCGATTTGCCGTCGCCCGGTTCGGGGCTGGTCACGAGGATGACGCGGTGGTCCTCCCCCTTGGCCAGTGCGAGCAGATGGGAGCGCATCCCCCGGAATGACTCTGCCGACTGCGAACGCGGTCGATGGATGGCCACGACGTTGGGGGAGACTCCGTCGTCGCGTTTGGGATCTCGTTGAAATTGAAACATCGGGCTGGCCCCGATGATGGGCAGGCCGAGGGTCTGGCCGACCTCGTCGGGCGAGCGAAAGCTCTTGTCGACCGCCTCGACCATGAACCCGAGAAGCATCCCCAGAAGGATTCCCAGTACGCTCCCCATAATCAGTGTCGTTTTGAGGAGTGGTTCGTATTGGGTTCCGCGGACGGCTGGTGTGAGGACTTCGGCCCGGTAGTCGCCTCCCTTGCTGGCCAAGTCGACATTCTTCAACTTATCGACGAGCGTATTAAACATGGCTTCGTTGCGGGCGATTTCATTCTTCAGGAGGCGATCCTGGCTGACCAGGTCGATCTGAGTCTTGGCAGAGTTCGACTCTTTGTCGAATTGTGCGTCGAGTTGTTTGCCATTTTCGTCACCCGCTTGCAATTGCAGGCTGAGCGACTCGATATAGAGTTCCAGAAAATCTTTAGGAACCTTGGGGGCTTCGCCATCTTTCACGAGTGCGCCGGCTTGTTCACTCAAGAACTCGCGAGTGAGCTTGATCTGGGTATCCAACATTTTCACCGATGGGTGATCTGCCCCCACATTTTCCAACGCGATCTGCCGTTGCAGCATCAAAGGAAACAGCTCCCGCGCTGCGGTCACTGCTGAATTCGTAGGACTGGCTTCCGAGTCTTTGTCGCCAGCTGTCATCGATTCGACAAGCAGCATGACAGCTTCCCGGCTGCCTCCATTTCGCATGGCTTTGTTGACCGCTTCCAGTTGGGATCTGATCTCTGTCTGTTCAATATTCAACTTGGACCGGGCATTTTCGATATCATGCATTCGTGTCTGGTGAACACTGACGACGTTGTCACCGTCGAGGAGGCCGGTCAGTGTACGACGGAATTCATCGTGTTTCGATTGACTCTGCTGACGCTTCTCTTCGTATTCTTCTTTGGCTGTGCGGAGTAGATTCCCAGTCACCGTTCCCACATCAATGTAGGCTTCTTTGAGCTTGCTGTTGTAGCTCTCGACGACGGCGTTGACGATCTTGCCGCAGTCATCGGCGTCGCTGCCCCGGTAGGAGATCGTGAGTACGCTGGCATCGGCGTTGGATCGATTGACCGTCAGGTCGCGGAGGACCGACTGCACCGGGTCCGAGACTCCCACCAGACTCGGAAGTTGGGCGAGGAGACCATTTTCGACCGCCGGTCCGACTACGAGCGGACTCATGATCATCCGGGTGTCATTGGCCAGTGGATCCCGATTCCCCGAGGGGTCGAAGCCATTGACGTTCTGCATCCCCATGTCGGCTTGCTGCTTGATGACCAGCACTTCCGCCGAGGAAGCGTAGCGAATCGGCTGCTTCAGGTAATAGAAGTACCCCAGCACGCCCCCGATCAGTCCAAAGAAGATGAACAGCCACGCGCGTCGCCAGAAGAATCCGGCGAAGTCAAAGCCCGCCTCTTCCACCGGTGCGGCGGGGGCTCCCAGACTGACCATTTCGGACATGACTTACTTCCTGAAACGACGACGAACCAGGCTGAACCCGGCGATCGTGCCGACACCCAACAGGCCCCACAGCCATCCATGGCCATGGTACACCAAGTAGAACGCGAACTTGAGCCACTCGGAGAGAATCGCCTGTCGTCCCTTGCGGGAGTGCCACCACGTTTCCGCCTCGAAGTCGTTCGGGGCGGAGTAGAAGTGCAGTCGATCCTCATACATCGGCAAGACTTGGCGGAATATCCACCGTGCCCGACGTGTATGATACGCGTTCGTGACGATTGTCACATCGCAAATCCCATGACTTTCGAAATAGTTCCGCAAGGCGGTCGCATCTCCGAAAGTGCTGTCACTTTCTCCCTTCAGGTTCACAATTTGAACATTTGGAACGCCGCTCTTGCGCAGAATCTGCCGAGTGGTTTCGGCGGTCGAGAGACTCACGCCGTTACGAACGTCCGGGGTTACCCAAGTTTCCGGGATTAACGCCAGATCCGCATGGCCCGCTTGAATCAGGCTGGCTGCGACGAACGGACGGGTCTCTTCGCTTCCCGGCAAGATGAGAAGGGCCGGGGTTTTACGGATTGGTTCGCCGATATCGAGAATCGTCCCGATCGAAGGGAGCCAATGAGACCGGGTCAGCCAGCTCGTGAGCAGTACGGCGCTGACCGCCAGTAGACGGAATAAAGCCCGACGCCATCGAGGACGGGGCGGCAGTGGCAGCAGGGGAGGGGGGATTGATGACATTCTGGTGATTACGGGGAAACTTGCAGAATGGGGCCCGCGTCGGGATCAAACCAAGGAGTCTCAAACCCTTCGGTCGGCCCACAGATCCAGTTCGACACGATGTGATGCCCCATGTGACCCACGTCTTTCCAACCCGCCCGACAAGTCCACCAGCGAGCCATCACGTATCGATCATTCGGAAGGGGGACAAATCGAAATCGCTCTGCCTGTTCGGCTGGTAACACGGCGTCCGTGATCTGCCGCAGGAACCGCGGTTCATGAGCCAGGCAGAGAATCACGATCTGGTTCATTCCCCGATCTTGGCAGTGCTTTCCGAGTTGCTTGAGAACCTCCGGGAAATGGGCCGACTCAGCGTCCAACTCAATGATCCGCAGCTGATCCGGCGGCACATGGAGCGCCAGGAGTCGCCGTTGATCGAGTTCACCATCACGTTCTTCAATCCCCATTTTTGCAAGGAGGGATTCTCGCCGTCGAACGATCCACAACTCGGGCGTTCGACCTTCATTGATCCACTGAGCGGAGATCTCGTGCCGACGATTTCCCGACAGAACGATCACGCAGTCCGCCTTGTCGAAGGCTGCGAGTCGGTCCGATCCGACCCACAAGCCCCATCCACTCGCCAGCAGCGGAAGCAAGCAGAGCAGGGCGGTCACGATCAGCCAGAATCGCCAACGGCGTGGTGCGACTCGAGACTCTGAGGGATGTTGAGGCTGGTTCATTGATGTCGCCGACTTCTCGGAAGTCGGTGGGCCGAGGTGATTGACTGAGGCGATGTTCGAACGACGCACGGTTCAATGACGCTCATCACCCCGAACGTCCTGCTCGCTGGTCACGTCGATTCACCGAACTCGGAGAGGCCGGTGACATTACGTCAGACCACGCCATGTCGCTCTTTGAG
>JAYSVZ010000110.1:0-7476 GCA_043718305.1 Planctomycetota bacterium
CGCCCCCGGTTACGAACCCGCGGCGTTCGAGTTACTCTCCACGAAGCCGAAGTGGAAGAACAACGTGCGGCTGCTGCGGTGCCCGGACTTCACCGCCGATCAAGCCCGGTCATTCGAGTACCGCCGCGTGACCGGCGGGCTGCTGGTGCAGGAGCGCGATGACCAGCCGGAGGACACGACCGCCTGGAAGGTCGTGACCACCCGTCTGCCGACCGAGGTTGAACTCCGCGACCTGGCGTTCGGGTGGAACGTGAGCAAGCATGTGAAGTCGAACGCCATCGTCCTCATCCACGGCGGCATGGTGGTCGGTGTGGGAGCCGGTCAGATGAGCCGGTTGGACTCCTCCTGGATCGCGGCCCACAAAGCCGCTGATCGCAGCCGGGGTGCAGTCGTGGCCAGCGACGCCTTCTTCCCGTTTCGCGATGGCATCGACGCCGCCGCCAAAGCAGGCGTGACGGCTGCGATTCAACCGGGCGGGTCGAAGATGGACGCGGAAGTCATCGCAGCCTGCAACGAACACGGGATGGCGATGATCTTCACGGGGAAGCGTCACTTTAAGCATTGAGTACAGTGACCGGCCTTTCAACACCACTCTCGTGGGGAGTCTTCATGCCGACTCGTCGTCAACTCCTGGGTGTCCCCGCGGCCCTGGCTGTTGGAGCTTGGCTTAACCCGGGCCTCAAGGCGGATGGCCCCGCTCGCTCCGCCAACGAACAACTCGGTGTAGGGTCAATCGGCCTCCGCTATCAAGGGAGCGTCGACACGCACAAGGCCCAGCTTTACGGCCCCATCGTGGCCCTCTGCGATGTTGACCGGCATGTGCGGGAGCAGTCTCGCGCGAGCTTCGGGAGCACGCCCGCGATCTTCGAAGACTACCGCGACTTACTCGCTCGGAAAGAGGTCGATGTGGTCATCATCGGCACGCCAGATCACTGGCACTCGAAGATGGTGATCGATGCGTGTCGAGCGGGGAAGGATGTCTATTGCGAGAAGCCGCTCACGCTCACGATCGACGAGGGAAAGACCTTACGGAAAGTCGTCGCCGAGACGGGTCGGATCGTCCAGGTCGGCTCCTGGCAGCGGAGCGACCATCGATTCCGGACGGCTGTGGAATTGGTGCGGGCGGGTCGGATCGGGACATTAAAGACGGTGGAAGTCGTGCTCGGAAAGAACGTGCAGGGCGGACCGTTCGAGCGGACGACACCGCCCAAGAACCTGAACTGGAATCTGTGGCAGGGGCAGACGCCGGAGGTGCCCTACATCGCCGAGCGGTCGCATTACACCTTCCGCTGGTGGCGGGAATACTCCGGGGGCCAGATGACCGACTGGGGAGCCCACCACATCGACATCGCCCATTGGGGGATCAACTCCCAGCCGGTCAAGATCGAAGGCACCGCCACTTGGCCCGAAGTCACCGACGGGTACAACGTGGCGAAGGACTTCACGGTGAAGTACACGTACGCGAATGGGGTCGAGCTGACGGTCCTCGACAACGGTCGCAACGGGATTATGTTCACCGGGACCGAAGGGAGAATCTTCGTGAACCGCGAGTCACTGACTGGAAAGCCGGTGGAAGACCTCGCCACGAAGCCGCTCCCGCGCGGTGCGTTCCGGCTCTATGACTTCGACAACCTCAGTCGCCCCGAACGGGTTGGCAAGCTCGACGCGATCGTGAATCACATGGGGAACTTTTTCGATTGCGTGGCAGCGAAACGCCAGCCCCTGTCGGATCTCGAAGCCCAACACCGCAGCGTCAGTGTGTGCCACTTGGGGAACATCGCGATGCGCGTGGGCCGACCGCTCACCTGGGACTTCGACCAGGAAGAATTCCCCGGCGATGCGGAGGCGAACAGCCATTTGAAACGGGATCAGCGCCCGGGATTTGAGGTCGTCTAGACCTCAATGAAGGATTCAGCACAGAGGCGGCACTGAAGACAGACGCTTTAATTGCTCTCCTCGAATGCCCCCTGCGGCTACGCTTCCAGCGCGGTCCCTTCCTCGAACCCGTACATCAAGTTGAAGTTCTGCACGGCCACGCCCGAGGCCCCCTTGATGAGGTTGTCGAGGACGCCGAAGACCAGCACCTTGCCGCGCACGACGCGGGCTGTGAGGTGGCAGTTGTTCGTGAAGGCCACATCCTTGGTCTTGGGGAGATGCTCCACGACCTGCACGAACTGTTTGCCCGCGTAATAGCGCCGCATGGCGTCGAGGAGCTGGAGCTGGGTGACTTCACCGATGGGATTGGCGTAGATCGTGGCCAGGATGCCACGGTCCATCGGGACGAGATGCGGGGTGAAGATCACCTCGACTTTTTGCCCGCTTGATTCGGAGAGCACTTGCTCGATCTCGGGGGTATGCCGGTGGTCGCCAACGGAGTAAGCCGACAGGCTCTCATTGCACTCGGCGTACAGAATATTCGTCTTCGGCGTCCGACCCGCTCCCGACACGCCGCTCTTGGCATCAATGATGATCCCGGTCGGCTCGATCAGCTTCTCATGCAGCAGCGGAGCTAAAGCTAGAATCGAGGTACTCGTATAGCACCCCGGATTGGCGATCAGCGACTGCCCAGCGATCCGGTCGGCGAACAACTCCGGCAGCCCATAAACCGTCGTCCCGAGCCGAGTCGGGTCGGTGTGGACATGCTTGTACCACATCTCGTAGACGCCGGGGTCTTTGAGCCGATAGTCCGCCGAAAGGTCGACAACCTTGAGCCCAACCGACAGCAGCTTCGGCACCGTCTCCATACTGGCCACATGCGGCAGACAGCAAAAGACAACATCCGCCCGCTCGGCCAGTTCTTCCGGTGAGGGGTTCTCCATCCGCAGATCGAGCCGCCCCGACAAGGCTGGGTGACTCTGCGAAATGTGCGAGGTTTCCGTGCGGCTGGTCACCACCGTGATCCGCGCGTGAGGATGACGCAGCAGAAGCCGCATCAGTTCGTAGGCGGTGTAACCAGTGGCACCGAGGATGGCGACGCGAATCATGGGGGACTCGAGGGCGGGCATGTGAGGGCAGGCTTTCCAACCGGCCGGACAGGTTGGGGCAGCGGTCCGTTCGGAGCAGTCTCAAGGATTTCGTGATTTCGTCAATCGAAGAGCGGGGCGAAGATTCGGACAGGCCTCGCGTGGCGATTTCGCCACATTGTCCCCACGCAGGCAGCACGCGTTGCAAGTTTTGACGCTGGAAGACATTCCAAAGATTTGGCGATGATTATTCCCCCATGACGTTGCCATTGAGCATCATCGGGCGCTTCCAAGAACCCTCTTCTCAACGAACGCTGTCAAGAGGAATCATCACACTTAACTCCTGATTTGAACTGGCATTACACTTCATCAACTCGAATCGATTAACAGCGAAGTCGCCCCTGTTTTGTTTTCTTGGCACTCGCTCTGCATATCAGTCTCTTTGGAAACATCCCGTCGACAACAGCTCTCTCACTGCTCATTACGGGCAACCTGTTGTCGCCGTTCTGGTCTTGGAGTCAGTCACTATGAATCTCTCACTCGCACTCTGGAATGATGAGGCCGGTTTCGTCGTCTCGGCGGAACTGATCCTCATCGCCACAATTGTCGTCCTCAGTTTGGTGGTGGGTCTCTCCGAAGTGGCCAACGGCGTCAACGAAGAACTCGAAGATGTCGGTTCCGCGGTCGGGAGCATCAACCAGACCCTTCGCTACAGCGGCTTCACCGGACACAAGGGATCGATCGCGGGATCGTCCTTCCACGATGGACCAGACTACTGCGACAGCCAGTACGACATCAGCTGCGACACCCCGGTCACCGGCGAACGTGACAAGAACTACGGGTACTAGTTCGTCATTGCAGAATTCACGCATCACCCGACGCGTTTGTCGCCAAGCTTCCCTCCTCGGCCCCAACAGGGCAGCCACAAAGCAGCCTGGGGCAGAGCGACCTACGGGAGCGCTCCGAGCGCTCCCGTCCGGCCCCCCTTGCCATGCTTCCTCACCCCCAACCCCTCTCTCGGGGGCCTGTTGAAAAAGCCCCGTGGCACGGGCGTCCCGCCCGTGAATCTTTGGGAAATCGCATGGGCGAGACGCCCATGCCACTGACTTCAGCAGTCTGCCGGGGGAGAGGGGAGCCGGAAGGGGGAGCTGATCACCCGCGTTTCGTCCGTCCCGCCTCGATGGCATCAGCCGCGCGCAGTCGGCGGTCGGCGTTGAAGACGGGTAACGGAAGGGCGGCGGCCAGTTCAGTGGCTTGGGCTTCGTTCCAATCGGGGCGGAGCGTTCCGACCCCGCGAAAGATCGACAAGCCTTGCCCCTTGGCGATCGTCTCGCGGCGTGACCGAAGGCCATCGGGCCATGAGGCTGGGTGGGCCTGGAAGTCGAGGAACAGCGAGCTGATCGATTGAATGTAGTCCCAATATGCGGGGTGGTCCGTTTGAATCACAAACCGACCTCCGGGGGCTAAGGCGCGACAGACCAAACTCAGAAACTCGGGGGTGAGCAGCCGCTTGCTGATCTCGTCACGGTGGTAGTACGGCTGCGGATGGTAACAGTGAATTTCTTCGACCGATCCCGCTGGGACGTGCCGCTCCAAGAGTTCGCGGCCCCCGATGACGGCGAACCGCACATGGCTCATACCCCGCTGATTGCCGCGGCGGGTGGCGTAACGAATCACGACCGGCAGGATGTCGACGCCCAGAATGTTCGCCTCGGGCCGCCGCACGGCATGGGCCAGCACCGATCGCCCGTTACCACACCCCAGATCGAGCACCACCGGAGCCGATCGACCATAGACCGCAGCCCAATCGATCAGCCCCTCGGGGAGTTTTTTCCAGGCGGTCTGCACCCAGCGATCGGCTTCGAGAATCCGACCAGGAAAGGGAACGCCGAATTCGTATTCGATGTCGTCAAGGGGGAAAGGGTCAAGTGACAAGGGGCAAGTGCCAAGGGAGGTCAAAGGAGAAGGGACAAGTAACAAGGGGCAAGTGACAAGTCAGAGTGCTGATTCGGCCCTTGGTACTTGGTACTTGCCACGCCTACACCATCTCCACGATCTTGTTCTTGACGTTCAGAATCGCCACCTTCGGCTTCATCCCCTTGGCTTCGGTCGGGGTGCAGTCGGCAAAGGCCATCACAATGATCTGGTCGCCAGGCTGGAACAGTCGAGCCATCGCTCCATTCAGCTGAATCTGCCCATCCCCTCGCGGACCAACAAGGACGTAAGTCTCGCCCCGCTGCCCGCTATTGCAGTTGGCCACCAGCACCTGCTCATACGGAAGGAGATCGACCGCCTCCATCAGATCCTCGGGGATCGTGATGCTGCCGTGGTAGTTGAGTTCCGTCGAGGAGACGGTCGCTTGGTGCAGCTTCGACTTGAGAATGCGGACTTGCATCAGGGGAGCGGGTTCAGAGAACAAGGGCCGGAGGTCACACAGCGCGAAGTGTACGACGCGTCCTCAGCAAGGCCAAGTCGAGTGGCGAATCTGGGGTCCCGAGGTGCGTCGATTGCCCAAGTGAGTTGGCTGCTCACCACTCGTCCCGCGTTAGAACCGAATCCCCATGCGGGCCATGAACCCTGAGTCGACATCGAAATCGGTCCCGATGGTGTCGAAGTCGACTTTGCGATCGAAGATGTAGCCCGCTTCGATGAAGGTCGTGATGCTGGGGGTTTCCCAGCGGAGGCCACCCATGACCCGCCAGTCGGAGAACTGCACGCGACTCGTACCACCCACGAGGTCGTTCGACTCGTACGCCTCGACGTGATACTCACCCGACGCATAGAGCCATGTCGGTACGCCCATCGGTGCTCCCAGGAAGACCGTCACGCGGGGTTTGGGAAAGAGGAGCCGGAATTCCCAGTAGTCGTTCGGTGTCCAAACCACACCGCCATAGGGCAGGATGATGCTGTCGACGCGGTCCCAGTAGCTCACCCCAAACACCCATGTGGCTTGCGGCGACCACTGCCAGAGGGCCGCCACTTGACCATCGAACAAGAACGCATCGGCCCCAATCTGGCCATCGAAGTCGGTCGCCAACCAGGGATTGAACGACGCCTCGACACCCCAGCCATACGTCAACGGCGAGGCCAGCTTGAACCCCAGCCCGAAACGATGCATGTCCCCGGAGAGGTGGCTATTCGTGAGGCCACCTTGCGGTCCGCTGAGGAACCGGGCCCCATAGTCGAAGCTTGGCGTGAAGACCCAATTCCCCCCGATTTGGACCGGGTACTCTTTATTGAAATCGATTCCCGACATCCCGAAGTTGCCAATCGCCGGGTTGTTCGTGCCGCTCTCGTTTATGAAGAAGAAGTCGAGCCGCTCGGTCCACGACATCAACCGGTACGGTTGCGGACCATTGATGCCGGTGGGGGCTGGGACACCGCCGCCCGACCAAGGGTCGTACGGAATGGGTGCCGGATAGGTCGGTGAATACGGCACACCGCCGCCGACGTTTGGATCGATGGGGGCCATGCCATCGTAGTACGGCCCAGGTTGCAGGACCGTCGTCGATCCCAGTGGCGGAAGCAAGACGGGGCTGTTCTGCGCCCGGACGATAAGATCATCTGGAGCCTCGGAGAACGCCTTGGCCAACGTCGAAAACGAGCGCTCTCGATCCGCAGCCTGGGCCAGCGAACCGACGAGGAGCACGCCGCAGTACACAAGGTGAAGAATCTTCACGGGACATCCCTGTCGAGTGGAATTCGACGATTCCGGGGAGACTTGCGTCTCCATCGGCGACTCTTGCCGCTTCTGAATCGATCGAGCGGCAGGATTTACCGGAAGAAAATAACGATGGTCAACAGCAACTGACCCTGTCGGCAGCATTTGCCGGACGGAGTGTAAAAAGGAAAAAGTCCCCCTGGGGGGGAGTGCGCATCTCAATCGTCGGTGAACTGACCCCCACGGGGTCGCGTCGCATAGCCCAGGGTTGCCCGCATCGCGGGACACCCTGGGTTGACGACCAGTTTGACCCCGTTCAACCCCAACGGGGTTGCGTCGGGTGTGAGACGCAACCCCGTTGGGGTTGATGGCTGTTCGGTCCGGTCGTCCCAGAGTCTTTCGCTGCGCGACCGACCTTGGGCTATGCGACGAGATCGTTGGGGAGAAAAACGAATAAGAGTTGCAATTTTTTTCGAGTTCGTGCGTCATACGTTTGTCACAGTGGCGTTTGCTCTCATTTCACGGAGAAAAACCATGTCGCGTCTGGCCAGATGGGTGGTGGTGGTGGTGGTGGCAGGACTGTTCGCGTGTTCAGTGTGCAGTGCGGAGGACGGGGAGTTGCTCCCGATTGAGGAGGGCTCTACGGAATCCTCCGATGGAGTTCGACTGATTCAAGGAACCCCACCGAGATCTGGTGTTCCGCCTTTTCGAGTCCTCACCAGCGGCGACTTGGCCCCCACACCCGGTTCTGGACCGGCGACCTTGGTACCCGTCATCGGGGGTGGCCGGATGACCTCTGGTCGTCTCCAATCTGAACGGTATGCTTACGGTTTCGGCGGCGATTACCCCGTT
>JAYSVZ010000012.1:0-8788 GCA_043718305.1 Planctomycetota bacterium
TACTGAGTACGGACCCGGACTTCCAACACGTCGCGAAGCACTGCAAGCTCAAGGTTTGGTCATCCCGATCGGCGAAACCACGTCGGTGACGTATGGCAGGCTACACGTGCCGATTCAATAACGCACGATCATGCACAGCATGACCTACCAGAACTGATGAGATACTCTTGGAGATGCCCTGTCATGGCTTCCAGCCAATTGCGCCCATGTGGTAGCCCTCGTGAAGCGGGGAACTCTGGGCGTAAAAGACCGTCACAAGGCGACCATTGGGGAGTTGAGCCGTACTTGGATAGCCCATGTCGCCACGGCTGGCCGTGAATAAGTTGACGGGTTTGCTCCAGGTGCGGCCGTTGTCCTTGCTGAAGCAAACTTCAATCGTGGCTTCACGGCGATTGCCATAGGTCAGCAGGATTTGTCCATCGGCGAGTTGCAGCAAGTGCGGCGGGTGTTTGTGGTAACCGGCGATGAGTCCTTCGTCGGCCCATGTCTGGCCATCATCCATCGAGCGAAACTGGCGAAGTTCTTGCCCATACTCAGGTGCGGGTTTATTGGAGGTGCGGGCGACACACAGCCACTCCTTTTGGGAAGTCCGCAATAAGACGCTCTCGTTGATTCCGTCCGCGAGTTTTTGGGCATCGACCCATGTCAGACCACGATCTCGGCTGGACACGATCCAGACAGCTTCAGCGTTCTCCTTCTGTTCGTCTGCCGTGTAGACGAGTGTCCGTAGGCTGCCATTGGTTCCTCGGACGATGCTGCCGAACGGATAGGGCTTGAGTTCACCGGGCATCCGTTGGGGGAACTCACCTTCGAGTTTCCATGTCATGCCCGCATCGGTCGATTGGAAGACCCGCACGTCATTGGGTTTTCGCATCCCCTTGGCATTGGCTGCGTCGTTCATGCCGCTGGCGATGACCAACAGTTTCGTCTTTGCCAATGACGCCGGAAGCCCAGTGACAGTAGTTCGCATCAGCAGCCGGGCGTGGAGCAGCGATACCGCGTTTCTTCCAGAACTTGCCACCATCGGAACTGGCCCAGCACTCGATGTCAGCGGGGAGTGTCGTGTGCGCTGGGGCGTTGTAGCCCAGCGCGAGCAACATGCCGTCTTCCATGTCCTGAATCTGCGGCCACAACCCAGCATCTGTGGCGACGATCGCCGTATGCTCGGGTGTGATCCGAACGGCTGTTTCATCCGCATTAGAATTCGAAAGGGACCAACCGATGGCCGTCATCAGGCAGACCATGGGCATTAATTTCCGAAAAGCCGGTGGGCTCCAACTCCGACGACACGTTGCGGCTTGTGCCAACATCATCTGCCTTGTCCTCGTTGGGTTGTCCGGGAAGTCCAGAGGTCGGGCTTTCAACCGGGCTCAACACCAGCAGTGTAACGCCAGCTCAAACCTTGCACTGAGTGCTGATCCGAGATATTCAGTTAGAAAAGGAGGCACTCTGCGTTGAAGCCGACAGAGCCAGAGCCTTCCAAGACGTGACACTCAGCAATTATCCACACGCAAACGGTCATCTCCTCAACTGCCAGCTTCTCTTTGTCCCGGCAGGGACACCCGACAATAGCCCACCGATTCATCGGTGGGGCGAAGAATCCTTCGCGGCCAACAGCCCCGTTAGGGGCGACAGAAACTGCCCGTCACCATGTGATCGCCAGTTTCTGCCGTCCCTGACGGGACTCGTCGGTGCGGCGAGCACGCTCTCCCACCGTTGAAACGGTGGGCTATTCTCGGGAGTCCCTGACGGGACGAAGAGAGTGCTTTCGTGCAAATAACTCTCCAGGAAGCCACTGCGTCATGCCAGAAGGTGGCCCATTGTCGGATTCAGCGCGGAGTGTCGAAAGGGAGGCATCAAAACTCCGCACTCCCCGAAAACCTCGGGTACGGGATCACATCGCGGATGTTCTGCATGCCGGTGAGGAGCAGCAGAATGCGTTCCAGGCCTAGGCCGAACCCGGCGTGGGGGACTGACCCGTAGCGGCGGAGATCGACGTACCACCAGTAGTCGTCGGGGTTCAGGTGGCACTCGGACATGCGGGAGAGCAGAGTCTCCAGATCGTCCTCGCGCTGGCTGCCGCCGATGATTTCGCCGACGCCGGGGACGAGGACATCCATCGCCCGGACCGTTTTGCCGTCGGCGTTGCACTTCATGTAGAACGGCTTCAGCGTCCTCGGGTAGTCGTAGACGATGATCGGCTGTTGGAAGTGTTTCTCGGTCAGGTAGCGTTCGTGTTCGGCTTGCAGGTTGATGCCCCACTCCACGGGGTATTCGAACTTCTGCCCGCAGGCGAGGAGGATCTCGACAGCTTCGGTGTAGCTGACCCGCTTGAAGTCGTGATCGAGGATATTCTTCAAGGTGGCCAGGATCGTCTTGTCGATCCGCTCGTTGAAGAACTCCATATCCTCGGCCCGCTCCTGCAGGACATCGCGGACGATCGTCTTAATGAAATCCTCGGCGAGTTGCATGTTGTCGTCGAGTTCGTAGAACGGCATCTCCGGCTCGATCATCCAGAACTCAGCGAGATGCCGCGTGGTGTTTGAGTTCTCCGCGCGGAAGGTCGGGCCGAAGGTATAGATCGGCCCGACAGCAGTGGCGTAGGTTTCCCCTTCGAGTTGGCCGCTGACGGTGAGGCTGGCTTTCTTGCCGAAGAAGTCCTGGGTGTAGTCGATGGTGGGTTTGGCTTGGTGGCGGGGATCGTTCGGCGACTCGGCCCTCACCCCCGGCCCCTCTCCCGGGGGGAGAGGGGAGCCGGAACCTGATTTTGCGAGCCGTTCCAGGTCGAGCGTCGTCACCTGGAACATCTCACCCGCGCCCTCGCAGTCGCTGGTCGTGATGATCGGCGTGTGGATATACAAGAACCCGCGTTCCTGAAAGAAGCGATGGATCGAATAGCAAACCGTGTTTCGCACGCGGGCCACAGCCCCGAACGTATTCGTCCGCGCTCGCAGGTGGGCGATTCCTCGTAAGAAATCCATGCTGTGCCCCTTCTTCTGCAAGGGGTAGGTCTTCGGGTCCGCTGCCCCCAGCAACGTGAGAGACTTCGCATGCAACTCGACCCGCTGCTTGGCTCCTTCCGGACAGGCTTTCAGTTCCCCTTCGACACGGACACTGGCGCCCGTCGTGGCCAGCTTGATCGTCTCCGCATACCCCGGCACCGAGGCGTCAATCACGATCTGCAAGTTCGACATGCACGACCCATCGTTCAGCTCAATGAACGAGAAGGCTGGGTTATCCCTTCGGGTTCTGACCCAGCCAGCGATGGTCAGAACGGTGCCGGGCTGGCCTTCAAGGAGGAGTTGGGCGACACGGGGCATGGACATGGGAATCCCTTCGAGGGGTGAGCGGAAGCTGCCAGTCGGCAACTCTCAGCGATCATCCCGTGTCGGGATTGTAGGATGATGCTGCGGGAATTCGAAGATGCCGAGATCGGCTACTCCTTCTCAGCCATGCGAGTTGGCACTTGCATATAGGGCAACACCTCGCGGACGATCGCCGCCGCCACGGGTGCAGCGACGATGCCGCCGAAGTCGCTGCCCGCATCGGTCGGTTCGTCGACAGTGACGATGACCACGATTCGGGGGTGGTCAATCGGAGCGCCGCACACGAACGAACTCACGTGGCGGGTGTGGGAGTATTTGCCGTTCGGTTCAATCTTTTGAGACGTTCCCGTCTTCCCGAAGAGCGGGTACTCCGCGAGGCGGGCCTTGGTGCCGGTCCCGCGTTCGACGACTGCGGACATGGCCTCTTGAACGACCCAGCGGGCTGGTTCGGGGCTGATGATCTCGGTGGTCAAGACATTGGCTCCGCTAGACCCTTGAGGACCAAGGGCCAGATGCGGTGTGATCCAGCGGCCTCCGTTGGCCAATGACGCGTGAGCAACCAATAACTGTAACGGTGTCGCAGTCAGCTCTTGGCCCATCGGAATGGAGCCGGTGGAGTAGATCGTCCATTGGCTCAGAGGGTGCAGCGTCCCCGGCAACTCTCCGGGGAGCTCGATCCCGGTGCGTCGTCCGAAGCCGAACCGCCGTGTGATTTCTTCCAGCCGCTCGTTGGTCAGCCGCTCTCCAATGCGGGCCATTCCCACGTTGCTCGACTTGACCAGGATCTCTTTCACGCTCAGGGTGCCATACCGATGATGGTCATGCAGCACGCGCGGGCCCATTCGGTAGACCCCGTTCCCGCAATGGAACGTCTCCTCGGTTTTAAGCATTCCGAGATCCAGCGCTCCCGCCACGATGAGGGGTTTGAAGGTCGAACCTGGTTCGTAGGCGGCCTGGATCGCCAGGTTCCGCCACGAATTCGGCGGGGCGAGTTCGGGTTGGGTCGGGCTGAAGGCCGGTCGGCTGGCCATCGCGAGAATCTCGCCAGACCACGGATCGAGGACCACGGCACACGCTCCCAGTGGTCGGTGAGCCTCCATCAACTGGTCAAGCTGTCGTTCGACATGAACTTGGGTCACCGTGTCGAGGGCGAGTTGGATATTTTCGCCAGGGATGGCCGGTTGGGTTTCGTCCTCGTCGATCGAGATCACGAACCCGCGAGAATCGCGGACGATCGGTCTCCGCCCGGCTTGCCCAATGAGACGAGCGTGCAGGCTCTCCTCGATTCCACCATGGGGAACGCCGTCGATGTCCCGCCAGCCGAGCACATGCGCGGCGATCGCGCCTTGGGGATACTCGCGCTGATACTCCGAGCGGAAGCCCCACTCAGCCCGCGGCAAGTCAGCGGCCAGCACACGTGCCACTTCCTCATCAGTCAACCGCCGCTTGACCCACAGAAAACGCTTGGTCGCTGCTTCGATGATCTTGAGTTGAAGACCCGGAGCTTCGATGCCGATCGCCGCTTCCAGCGCCAAAGCTGTCGCCAGCGGATCAGCGACCTGTGCCGGGTCGAGATACAGACTCTGGACCGACACCGTTGTTGCCAGCAATCGTCCTCGGCGATCAAAGATATCGCCGGGCTTCGCGGGAAGGATCTCCTGAGATCGTTGCTGCCGAATGGCTCGCAGCGTGAACTGTTCACGCTGCCACCACTGGATCTGAAGCATCCGCAGGATGAGCAGCCCCCACACCATCGTCAGCCCAAGGGCAACGACCGTGGACCGCCACGCCAGTCGGGGTTCAGGGAGGGGCATGAGCAAGGTAGCAGAAGTCGTAAGACTTCTGCCGCAAGTTGGGTAGCAGAAGTCGTAAGACTTCTGCCGTACGCCTTTGAGAAACTCTTACGTGTGTGCGTCTCAATCGTCGGTAAACTGACCCCAAAGGGGTCTCGTCGCGTAGCCCAGGGTTGCCCGCATCGCGGGAAACCCTGGGATTACGACCGGTTTCACCAATTTCAACCCCAACGGGGTTGCGCCAAGTGTGGGACGCAACCCCGTTGGGGTTGATGGTTTTCCGGTCCGATCCACCCAGGGTCTTCCGCTGCGCGGCCGACCCTGGGCTACGAGGCGAGACCCCGTTGGGGTCGAAGACTTGGCATCTTCACGATTCACCGACGTTTGAGACGCACACACAAACTTTGCGGCAGCATCCTTCTGCCGCCAGAATTCTTACGAATTCTGCTACCCTATGTCATCGACTGCCCCGCACCTTGGCTCGCGACTTCTCGCGCTGGGCGGCACGTTCCAACTCGGCAGCTCGCAGCGACTCCATTAACCGCCCTGGGGCACCGAGTTCTTGGCTCCGTAACTTGAGTTTTGCGTACTTCTCTTCCAACTGCTGCAATCGATACTGCTGGAGTGTTCGTGTTCTTTGCAGGTCGAGCATCCGCTTTTGCACAGCGACTCCAGCGGCTGCGATCAGCACGATGAGGGTCAGAGCGGCACAGAAGCGAAAGAACATCGAGAGTCCAGAATGGGCGGTTCGCAGTCGGGCTTGTCCGGCATGTTCTTATCGACTCTTCAAATCGATTGCGGGGGATTGATTCAAGTTCACCGAAAGATTCGACAAGCATTCAGCCGTGCTTTCGGGCGTGGGCCGTGTGGGACAGGATGTCGACCGACAGACACGATCTGCTTCGGCACTTTCTGCCGCCAAAAAGCGTCTTCTACTTTTCCCTGACGAACTGCCCTTGACTTTGCCGATTATTCCGTGCGGACCAATCGTAGGGGGGATGCGGGCACTCGGCTCGCCGGTTGGTTCGGGGGGATTGTCATGTTATCTGGCCGGGGGCGATCCGCGCTGGGCGGGAGCTGGGGGCTCCTGCTCGGCGTGCTCATGGGCATCTGGCCCGCCATCGGATGGTCGCAAGACGCCGATGCACTGTCGCTGCAACTCGTCGCGGGAAAAAAGCCCGCTGACGAGTTGCAGGTCGACACCATGGCCGTGGGCACCTCGCAAAAGAAAACACGCGAGGAGGCGCTCCGGGTACTCCCGTTGGCACAAGTGGAACCCACAACTCGCCAGACGGCCCACTCGATCGCGACTTCGGCGAGTTTGTATCGCCGTCTACCGACGATCCGCTGCCAGATTGACCACCGCGTTTATCGATTCTTTTCGGATCACCCCGATGTGGCCGTCAGCTTATGGCGCGCGATGGGGGTGTCGAAGCTGGAGATGTTTCAAACCGGGGAAAATGAGTATGAAGCCGATGCCAAGGACGGCACGGTGGGCGTCATCAAGATTCTGTACCGGTCGCAAACCAACTGCCTGATCCAGTGCGACGGGATGTTCAAGAGTCCGGTGCTGGCGAAGCCCATCCAGTCTCGAGCCTTGCTCAACGTGACGACCAATTTCGAACTCGACCAGGCCGGGAGCCAATTCGTCACGCACCAGGCCGATCTGTTCGTCTCTTTTCCGTCGCAAACCATCGACTCGGTCGCCAAAGCCCTGGCCCCGGTCAGCAATAAAATCACCGATCGGAACTTTGAAGAGATCACCCTCTTTCTTCGGATGATGCAGTTGGCCATGACCCAGCAACCGGGCTGGGTCGAGCAGATGGCCGGGAAGCTCGATGGCGTCCTGAAGGGTCGGTCGGATGCGCTGCTTCAGGTCACCGCGCAGACTTATATCGACGAAAAACGCAGGGCTGGCATGATTAGCGGTGAACCACTGACTCTCGAAGCTGTCCAACCGCCCGTGTCAGTGACCAAGTAGTCAGAGTGTTCGGTCCTCAGACTACTTCACGGCCCGTTCCTCCGGGTACTGCTCGAAGTACCAGACCTTGAACGGGTTCTCCGCTGGCGGCACAGCCGCTTCATTCACAAGATCAGGTTGAATCGATTTCCACCACGTGTCGTATTCGCCTTCCAGTCTTTGCACCTCGGCAGGCTGTGTTGCAGCGATGTCGCTCTTCTGACCGGGATCAGATTGCAGATCGAACAGTTGCCACTGCTGCGGTCCCTGGCCGGTCGAGACGAGAGTGAATCGCTCATCGCGGATCGAGCAGTGGCCGTACTTGCCCGAGGCAACCTGGCCTTGGGGCCAGCGGCCCACATGGGTCACGAGCGTGCGATTGGCCCACTCGCCACCTGGGCCTTGGAGAAGGGAAGCCAGGTTTCGCCCCTCCAGCTTAGCGGCGACCGCTGGCGGAACCGTGACTCCCGCGAGCGACATCAGCGTTGGAAAGAGATCGTGATGCGACGTGAGTTGTGACCGTTCGCCAGCGGGGTATTTCTCGCCCCAGCGGATGAAGCACGGCACACGTGTCCCGCCTTCCCAGGGTGTCCCTTTCTGGCCGCGCATCCCGGCGTTGAACTCCTTGACTCCGCCGGTCCCGCCAGTCCCGCCGTTGTCGGTCATGAAGATCACGATCGTTTTTTGGTCGAGTCCGGTCTCGGCGAGCGTCTTCATCAGTCGCCCGATGTTGTCGTCGATGTTCTCGATCATCCCGTAATACTTGGCCCGTGGCGGGTCGTTGAGGTGAGCGTACTTCGCCTCGTAACCCTCCGGGCATTGCAACGGAGCATGTGGAGTGTTGGTCGCAATGTGGGCGTAGAAGGGGCCCTTCTGCTCCTTGATCCAACGGGCCGCTTGATCGAAAAAGAGGTCTGTGCAATACCCCTTCGTCTTCTCGAACTTGCCGTTATGACGAATCGCCGGATTGAGATACATGTTGCCGGGTGCATCGCCGCAACTGCCGGGATAGCTCTGACCGATCCCGCCCGCTCCGTGGATAAAAACTTCGGAGAAGCTGCGTCGATCGGGTTGATAAAGGGCCTCATCCCCGAGGTGCCACTTACCGAAGATTCCGGTGGCGTACCCGGCCCCCTTGAGCAAGTCGACATAGGTCGTCGCCCGCAGATCCATCCGCTCCCGTTCTTGAATCGTGTGCGTCACGCCCGACCGAAACTCATGCCGCCCGGTGAGCAACGCACACCGCGTCGGGGCACACGTGGGACTGACATGAAAGTTCGTCAGCCGCACCGACTGCCGTCCCAAGGCATCGAGATTTGGCGTCCGTACTGTCGGATTTCCATGCAGCCCCAAATCGCCATACCCCTGGTCATCGGTGATGATTAAGAGGATGTTCCGTTGCGGGTTAGTTGACTCGGCCCACAGGTCTGTCGAGGTTGCGAACCAAGCCAAGAGGAGAATTAGAGACCGCATCATGATGCTCCACAGAGTAAGGTGACTGGAGATCGTAGCTGATCGCCTGTCGCGGTGCGTATCCCCGAGTCCGAGAACGCAAATCGCGGAGCGATCAACGACGATCGCTCATCCACTAAGGCAAGCGGCCAGTAGACACCTCCCAGTAGGACGGCCTTTCCAGGCCGTCCCCAGCGAACGCGTCACTCACGAATGGCCGGACGGAGTGGATCGGGAGGTTGGCCTTCGCTCCGGGA
>JAYSVZ010000111.1:0-2556 GCA_043718305.1 Planctomycetota bacterium
ATCCTCGGGGTGATCCTGGCCCAGCGACCGCGGATTGTGGGACTGGGGGTTTATATCTGGAACGTCGAGGAGACGACGCGGCTGGTGGCCGATCTGAAGCGGGTCGCTCCGGAGGTGATCGTGGTCCTCGGTGGGCCCGAGGTGAGTTACGAGACCGATGATCTGGAGATTGCCAGGCTGGCGGATTATGTAATCACGGGTGAGGGGGATGTGGCGTTCGCGGGGTTATGTCGGGAGTTGCTGAGCGATGGGAGTGTCGCCTCTCGCTCCGCGAAAGAGCGCCCTTTCGTGGAGCGAAAGGCGACCATCATCCACGCCCCGGTCCCCGTTTTGACTGAACTCTCCCTCCCCTACGACCTCTATACAGACGAGGACATCGCCCACCGCGTCCTCTATGTCGAAGCCTCGCGCGGGTGTCCATTTACGTGCGAGTTTTGCTTGTCGGCGCTCGACATTCCCGTCCGCCAGTTTCCGCTCGATGAGTTCTTGGCTGCGATGGACCGGCTACTCGAACGCGGGGCCAGGCAGTTCAAGTTCGTTGACCGCACGTTCAACCTGAATATGCGCGTCAGCCGCGCGATCCTCGATTTCTTTCTTCAGCGGTATCAACCGGGGCTGTTCCTGCATTTCGAGCTGATCCCCGACCGGTTGCCCGACTCGCTCAAGGAACTGATCGTGCAGTTTCCGGCGGGGGCGTTGCAGTTTGAGGTCGGCATCCAGACGTTCAACGACGAGGTCTCGCATCTCATCAGCCGGCATCAGGACAACGCCGTGGTCGATCAAAACCTGACGTGGCTGCGGGACCACACCGGGGTTCATGTCCACGCCGATTTGATCGTCGGCCTGCCGGGAGAATCGCTCGACAGCTTCGCCGCGGGATTCGACCGGCTGGTGCAACTCGCCCCGCAGGAGATCCAGGTCGGCATCCTCAAACGCTTGCGCGGGACGCCGATCATCCGGCACGACGCCGAGTGGCAAATGATCTACAGCCCTCATCCGCCGTATGAGATCTTGCAAACCAAGCTTCTTGACTTTGGCACGATCCAGGAACTCCGTCGGTTCGCGAAGTATTGGGACACGATCGCCAACAGCGGGAACTTTGTGGAGACGATGGGGCTGGTGGGGGGGAAGGATGAAGTTGGAAGGATGCAGGATGAAGGGAATCCCCTTACTCCAAAAAGCGGGGAAGCGGGGACCGGAGAGCGGTCGCCGTTCGCGGAGTTTCGGCGGCTCGCGGCGTGGCTCTTTGCGAGGGAAGGTCACGCGCACGGGATCGCGCTGGGCCGATTGGTGGAGCTGTTGTTGGAGTACCTGACGACGCAGCGCGGATTGGTCACCGAAGTCGTGGCCGCGGCATTGTGGCGCGACTACCAGCGAGGAGGCCGCAGCGATAAACCGCACTGTTTAAGGCCCTACATCGGCGATCCGAAGATGGAAAACACCCGCCCGCCATCGAATTCGGAAGCAGCCCCCAAGCGGCAAGCCAGACATCACAGGCCTGCTCACGAGTGAGCATTGTGGGCACTCCCCGTTGGGAAAATTCTCAGAGTCGCCTTTTGCTCCTCAAAAGAGCGTTCTTTCGCGGAGTGAAAGGCGACTCTGATTGATCGAACAGTCCTAGATCATTTTTAGAATTGGTGTTCAGTGAGAATTCGCCTTCATCCCGAAGTCGGGAACACTAATTCCCACTAATCTTCGCTAATCCGGAAGAGCCTTACGATTGAGCAGCACCTCAAGACTCGGCTCCGGATTAGTGTTGATTAGCGTGGATTAGTGTTCCACATTTGGACTGAAGACTAATTCAGAAACTGCTCTAACTAATGAAGCTCGACACAAGACCTTTCTCAGCCGCACTGTGGCGGTACATGTTCGGCACTTCGGGTTGGAATAGCCCCACAGAGTTCCAGGGGGCGATGGCCGTTTCGACATTAGAGCACCACGCGGCGATCGCCTGATCTGTCTGCGGGAAGGTCTGGATGGCCTCGTCGACGACTTGCGAGAAGGCCCGATCGTCCGCCAGCAGAAATGCCTCGCGGACTCCGCTTCGGCGGCGAGTTTCCCACGTCGTGGCGGCTGCGAAGTAGAGCATGCTTGCCGCATGGAGCAGTCGCGGATCACGCCCGAACGTGCCGTACGCGAGCGACACCAGTCGATCGATCAGGTCGATTTCGCGTTGCAGACGCGCTTCATATCCCGCCCAACGCGCCTCGCTGGGGGAGGAATCGGCGGCCGTCAGTATGTCGGCCAGTTCCTCAACGCCCAGCAGCGAGTGCGCGATCCCGGTGCTGTAGAACGGGTCGATGAACCCGGCTGCATGCGGGAGCAAAGCCCAACCCGGCCCCTGAGTGCGGTCGACGCGGCGCTGCATGCGGGGCGTGCGGATCAGGGGGAGATCACTCGTCAACGGGGCGACCGGTTGTGCGTCTTGCAGTTGCTCAGCGATTGACGGATATCGCGCCAGCAGTTGTCGCCACTCTTCAGCGGGGGAGACCGAAAGATCGAGTGGCCAGCGGGTCTCGTCGAGAGCGAACCCGACACTCGTGACACTGTGATCGA
>JAYSVZ010000112.1:0-2556 GCA_043718305.1 Planctomycetota bacterium
CTGCTTGGCGAATGAACGTTCTGGATCGGAGGTGCCACATGGAGGAGTCTCTGGGATTTAATCTCGATGTCTCGGTTCGATCGGGATTCAACTCAGCACGGCTTTCACGGGCGTCCCTTCCGTGATCCGGATCGGGCGACCGTTCTCATCGATCTGCGAGGTCTTGTGGTCGACTCCCGCAGCGGTACAGAGTGTGGCCAGTAGGTCCTCGGCACTCATTTGGCCGTCTTCGACGCTCATCCCGCTCTCACTGCTTCGACCATAGGCTTGGCCTCCGGCGATCCCTCCTCCGGCGAGCACCGCTGACCAGGCGGCTGGGAAATGATCGCGACCGACGGTGCCGTTGATCTGGGGCGTGCGACCGAACTCCCCCATCCAGAGAATCGTCGTCGACTCCAGCAGCCCCCGGTCGGACAAGTCCTTCATCAAAGTAGCCCAGCCGTTATCGAGCTCAGTCGACAAGCCGCGAACCGCATTAAAGTTGTCCGTATGAGTATCCCAACCCGCTCCGCCGCTGCTGGTGCCGAGAGAGACCTCGACGAACGAGACGCCATGCTCGATCAGTCGCCGGGCCAGCAGACACCCCTGACCGAATGCCGTCCGCCCATATGCCGCGCGAAGCTCGGTCGGTTCTTTCGAGAGGTCGAACGCTCGCGAGTCCTCGCTGTTCATCAACCGCACGGCGTTCTCGTAGATCTTGTTGTGCGTCGTGGCGGCTCCCGTCTGATGTGTTGACAAGAACCCGGACTGCAAGTTCTTCCACATCGACAGACGCTTCTCCATGCGGACATCGGTGATGTGTCCCGGTCGGTTCATGCCCTGCACCCGCAACTGCGGGAAGCCATCGGCCCCGTTGGCTGCGGCCCCCGGCATATCGGAGGCGCCCACCATGAGCGGCTGCATACGCGGCCCCAGAAAGCCCGGCCCGAAGGCGTCCTCGTTGAAGGTCCGGAACGCTCCAATGCTGATACAACCCGGCAGCCCGCCGGGAGGCCCACCGAGTTGATTGGCCATCGAGCTGCCGATGCACGGATGGCGCACGGGGCCAGACGGGACGTACCCCGTGCGCATCAGGTAGGTGCCTCGCCCGTGATCGCCCTCCGCGGTCGAAAGCCCACGCAGCACAGCGAGATTGCTCGACAGCGCGGCCAGCTTGGGCAGATGCTCACTGAATCGCAGGCCGGTCGAGGCCGTCTGGATCTCCTTGAACTCGCCGCCATTGGCATGTCCCGGCTTCATGTCCCACGTGTCCGTTTGAGTCGGCCCCCCACTCATCCACAACAGAATCACATGCCGCGAATTCTTCTTCGCAGCTGCGAGTTGCTCCTGAGCGAACAGCGGGAACCACCCGCTGGCGCTGACCCCGGCCATGCTGGCGGTGAGTGATCCGAGCCATTGGCGACGAGAGAGGGATTGGTTCATGATTCAGGTCTCGTTAACGAAGGAAGAGCAGTGGAGTCGCAGAACTCGTGAGAATTCTGACGGCTGAAGTCTTGCGACTTCAGCGACCCTCAAATCAAGACTTGACGATGCACGAGTGATCCACCCACTTGAACTTGTGGGGTGAGCTTCACTGCCCAATGCCGGTCGGCAGAATTCTGACCCGGCTGTTGAAAAACGTGGCATGGGCGTCTCGCCCATGCGTGTTCCCAATGATTCACGGGCGGGACGCCCGTGCCACGGGACATTTTCAACAGGCTGTTACGAATTCTGCTACTCCTCAAGTTGGTCTTGGTGGACCACTAGTGGTTCATCGTGAACTCCGCACTGTTGAGTAAAGCCCAGAGGACATCGGAGAGGGCTTCACGGAGTTCAGCCCCTTTGGTGTCAGCCGTGATGTATTGCTGGAGGAGTTCCTTCTCGGACGGTTTCGGCGAACGAGCGAGGGTGGCGAAGTAGAGGATCTCGATCCGTTGGTCGCGACTGAAGAAGGGGGCCTCCAGCGATTTCAGCAGACCGCTCGACTGCAACCCCGTGGCCCCATCGACCAGCGCTCCGTTCATGAGCGTCAAGGACTGGGGGATGCCGCCTTGATACTCGGTGGACCGTCCCGATGGTGTGCGGAAGTCCCGAAGAAATGCCTCGCGGGTCGAATTGCCGAAGCGATCCACCAGACCCGTGGCGGCATCCGCCGTTCCGCTGCCGGGCATTGTGGCCACCGTGATGCAGTCATAGACCTGCTCGGCGGTCAGCATCTTCACGTTCATCTGCGCGAACCAGTCGAGCCGCGTTTCGCTGGCGTCGTCTGCACCACTCGACAAGCGGTACGCTCGGGAGAGGGCGATCGTGCGAAACAACCCCTTCAGGTCGAAGTCCGACTTGATGAACTGACCGGCCAGCAGATCGAGCAACTCTGCCGAGAGGGGCGGGTTCCCCACTCCGAAGTCATCGACCGGGTTGACGATCCCCTTGCCAAACAGCATCGACCAGACCCGATTAGCCGTGGCGCGAGCAAAGTACGGGTTGTCCCTCCCTGTCAGCCACTGGGTCAACAGGCGACGACGGGCGACTGTCTCGCCGGATTCCAGAGGGGTATTGACGTTGAGGAACTTCGGA
>JAYSVZ010000113.1:0-2553 GCA_043718305.1 Planctomycetota bacterium
ACTCTTCGGAGGGCGATCAGTCATAGCCTGACCTACCGGAGCTTGGGTAGAGGAAAGAGCCAAAAACGGTTCCTGGCACCTTTAAAGTTTTCCTGGCACCTTTAAAGTTTTCAGCATGGAAAAGATGTGCGGCGACAGCTACGAGAAGGGACTGGCCGAAATGAAATCGATCGTCGAGGTTTAGTCGGGCTCGGCTACGCCATGATTTCCGGTACCAGCTTCCCATGAATATCGGTCAGGCGGAAATCTCGCCCTTGGAACCGATAGGTCAGCCGCTCGTGGTCGAACCCCATGAGATGCAATAGCGTGGCGTGCAGATCGTGTACGTGGACCTGCCCCTCGGTCGCGCTGAACCCCATGTCGTCGGTGCTGCCGTGGATGTGGCCAGACTTCACGCCACCGCCCGCGAGCCACATCGTGAAGGCGTCGACGTGGTGATCGCGACCGATCGTGCCCCGCTCTTCGCCCATCGGAGTCCGCCCGAACTCGCCGCCCCAGATCACGAGCGTGTCGTTCAACAGCCCGCGTCGCTTCAGGTCGAGAACGAGCGCTGCTGAGGCTTGGTCGGTCTCCTTCGTTGTCTTGACGAGGGCCTTTTCCAGGTCGGCCCCATCCCCGCCGTGGTGGTCCCAGTCGGTGTGATAGAGCTGGACGAACCGCACCCCGCGTTCGATCATCCGCCGCGCGAGCAAGCAGTTCATCCCATACGATGGCTTCCCCGGCTCCGCTCCATACAGTTCGAAAGTCTCTTTCGTTTCGCCGTCCATCGAGATCAACTCGGGGGCACTCGACTGCATGCGAAAGGCTGTCTCGTAGGCGGCAATGCGGGTTTCAATCTCGGGGTCGTGGACTTGCTGCACGCGCTGTTGATTCAGTTGGGCCAGCGTGTCGATGAAGTCTCGCTGCCCATCGGGCGTGATCCCCGGCGGGCTATCGAGGTGCAGGATCGGCATTCCTTGGCCCCGGAAGGGAACGCCTTGATAAGTGGTCGGCAGAAACCCGCTCGACCACAAAGTATTCCCGCCGCGCGGCCCGCGCGGACCCGATTGCAAGACCACAAACCCCGGCAGGCTGTCTGACTCACTGCCCAGTCCATAGGTCGCCCACGATCCAAAGGCCGGTCGCCCGGGAGCCTGGAACCCAGAGTTCATAAACATCTTGGCTGGGCCATGATTGAAGACATCGGTCTTCATCGCCCGCAGCCAGCAGACCTCGTCGACGATCTTCTGATGATGCGGTAGCAGATTCCCTAACTCCATTCCGCACTCACCGTACCTCCCAAAGGTCTCCTTGGTGCCGAGCAGCTTGGCATCGGGCTTGAGGAACGCAAACCGCCGCCCCTTGGTGAAACTCTCGGGAGGGGTCTGGCCGCTGTACTTCTTCAACTCCGGCTTGTGGCTGAAGAGTTCGAGTTGGCTCGGTCCGCCCGCCATGAAGAGGTAGATAACGTGCTTGGCCTTGGCCGGAAAATGCGGCTGGCGGGGGGCCATCGGACTGGGAGCGGCGACCGCCTCCCGCGACAACAGGTTCGCCATCGCGAGCGACCCGAATCCCAGGCCGCAGGTCTGAAAGAACTGCCGCCGGTTCGAAGCCGGAGTGAAATCGATCGGTCCCATGGCCAGTCTCCGAGGAAGCGTAAGCCCGTATTGGACCATGCGAGGGTCATGGGAAGCAATCACAGGCTCACCAGAGATCCCCGAGGAGCGGTCAGATGAAGGCTCGGCCATTCGTCGCCGAAATCCGCATGGTCGGCCTTCTGCCCAGGCTGGGGAATGTCACGGCGATTGGGAAGCTGTAGGGCGCTGGAAGAAAACGCTTGAGCGAAGAATCATTCGCAGCCGAACTATCCGCCATAGACTGATTTTTGTGTGGATGATTTGCACACGAGCGGACTGGTCGCATCGACGAGGGGGATTGGTATGGCAGGGATGCCATCGCAGATCGCGAGCCGACTGCTTCAAGTGAGTGAACGTCTGCGTTCGCTCCTGGAGGAGACCTATGCCACGTGGCAACTGAACGTCCCTCGGGCGGAAGTCCTGGAGACGATTGCTGCTGCCGGTTTAGACGGTTGCTCCCAAACCGAACTGGCCGAGGCCCTGGGAGCCTCTGAATCGAATATCTCCACGCTGATCGAGCGCATGCGGCGCGACGGATTGCTGTACCGCATGCGATCGCGGCGTGATCGACGGTGCAGCGTCTTACTGCTTTCCGATGAGGGCCGGGACAAGTTGGCGGGAATGCTGGCCGCTCGTGAAACCCGCCTGGAGAGAGCGATGGAGCGGCTGTCCTCGGAAGACTGCGAACGACTCGGTCGGTTACTGGAACGGTGGCATGCGGCGCTGGGGGAAGAGTCCCGTCAGTCGGCCCATCCTGCGGCGGTCCCTCACCAGCAACAGGAGGCAGCATGAATCGTACATGGATTCGATCCTGGGGTCTGAATACGACCGCAGGCGAACGTCACGACCGGCAAGGTTCAATCATGACCCGGACAACACGATCGCCGATGAAGCCCGCCCTTTCCAGACTGACCTGGCGAGCGGCGGCAGCGGGGCT
>JAYSVZ010000114.1:0-2553 GCA_043718305.1 Planctomycetota bacterium
CGATGTCAGATCCTGTGGCGGAGTCCGTTTCATGCACGATCTCTAACACATCAGGCCCAAGCCTGTCATCAGCAATCGACGCACATTGGACAGCTACGCAGCGGAAGAGGCTGGTGTCATCTCTGCCAGGCTCCGGAGTCAGGGGCGCCCCGTTGAAATCCGAGACGTGATGATTGCCGGTATCGTGTCCACACGAAACGCCACCTTGGCGACTCGTAACACGAAACACTTCGTGGAGTCGACATTGCGAGTCATCAACCCCTGGGATGAGAGACTATGAGTCAAGATTAGTTCCATTGATTCAGAACTCATCAGTTATGGAGACTTTCGCCAACCTGCCCGAAGCTTGTTCTAACGACGGCGAGCCTATCGATTGGCACCCGGCACCCACTTCACGTCGGCTCGGCCATCGTCGTTGGCGATTCGCGCGATCACGAAGAGCAGATCGGACAGCCGGTTCAGGTATTCGATCACGCGGGTATTGATTCGCTCGATCGCTGCGAGGGCGATGACGCCGATCTCGACCCGGCGGCAGACGGTGCGGGCGAGGTGCAGGTGAGCGGCCGCGAGCGACCCTCCGGGGAGGATGAAGCTGTTGAGTGGTTCGAGGCGATCGTTCCACAGGTCGATCCACCCTTCAAGGCGGGCGACCTGCTCCGGGGTGACCCGCAACTGAGTGTAAGCGGGTGGCTCGTCCGGTTCGGGAACACACAGATCCGCCCCGATATCGAACAAGTCGTTCTGAACCAGGCGAATCGCGTTGGAGAGTTCCACGGAAAGCCCATGCGCGATCGCCACTCCCAGGACCGAGTTAAGTTCATCGACGCCCCCGAACGCCATGATTCGAACGCTCGTTTTGGGGACGCGCGTTCCATCGCCCAGCGAGGTCTCGCCGCCATCGCCCGTTTTCGTGTAGATGCGATTGAGGTAAACCACGGTTGGCCTTGCAGAAACGAGTCGGGGTGTCCGTGCCCAGTGAGACGCGGGATGGTTTTAACAGGTTGCGAGTCAGGCAGACCAGTCCCCATGTGAACTTTCGACTGCTCGCACTCCGCGAACGATTGCCGATTTAGCAGGCTCCTGTACCACTCGCTCCACACTGTCAGGTACACTTTTCAAATCAACTCGTGTTGCAGTGTGGAGCGGACATGGCCTGGCAGCAACTCAGTGACATTGTCGGACTTCGGTCCACGGGCTTTGGTGTGTTCGTCCTGTGCGTGGGCTTCATTGCTCAGGTGACCCGGGCGGGGGAGTTGCAGGTCCAGCCCGCAACCGTTCAGATCGGGGATGCCTTCTCTCAGGTGCAAGTCATCGTCTCCCTTGATGGGAAGGACGTGACCCGCTCGGCCATCTACGAATCGGCCAATGCCCAAGTGGCCCGTGTCGACGCCACCGGTCTAGTCCAACCGGCCAGTGCGGGGCAATCCCAACTGACCATCCGCACGGGGGGGCAAACGATTCAAGTTCCGGTCGAGGTGACTGCGTTCGACCGCGCCCGGCAGATCGACTTTGTGACCGAGATCGAGCCGCTGCTGACGCGCTACGGCTGTAACGCTGGCGGTTGTCATGGCAAGGCGACGGGGCAGAACGGGTTTAAGTTGTCGCTGTTTGGTTTTGATGGGGTGTTCGATCATCATGCAATCGCCACCGAGGCCCGCGGCCGCCGCATCTCGCGCTCCGCAGCTCGGAAGAGCCTGATGCTGCTCAAGGCCACGGCCCAGACTCCGCATGGCGGTGGCAAGCGTTTCGCCGTCGACAGTGAGCCGTACAACATCCTCATGGCGTGGATCGAATCGGGGGCCCCGGCCAGCGCTCCGGATGTCCCGCGCGTGCAAGCCCTCCGCATCGAGCCCCGCGAAGCGCTACTCGCTCCCGAGGCCCTTCAGCAACTGCGAGTCGTCGCCACATACTCCAACGGCACCGAGCGCGATGTCACGCGGCAGGCCGACTACGCGAGCAACATCGATGTCGTGGCCCGCGTCGATGAACAAGGTCTCATCACCGCCAACACCAACAGCGGCGAGGCCGCCATCATGGCCCGCTTCATGGGACAGGTCGCCGTCTTCACCGCCATCCGCCCGCACGGCACGCCACTGGCTGCGATCCCCGACTTCCAGCCGCTCAACGAGATCGACCGCCTGGCCATCGAGAAGTGGAAGAAGCTCGGCATCCTCCCCTCACCGGTGTGCGATGACTCGACCTTCCTCCGAAGGATCACGCTCGACCTCTGCGGACGACTGCCAACGGTCGACGAGACTCGATCGTTCCTGGCCAGTACCGATGGGAACAAGCGGCAGCAACTCATCGACCGGCTGCTCGACTCGCCCGACTATGCCGCGTTCTTCGCGATGCGGTGGGGCGTGATCCTCCGCAACTCCCAACTCGCCGGGTCGACCAAGGCGGCGTATGCCTTCCACAACTGGATCAAGGAGATGCTCGGCAAGAATCGCCCCTACTCCGAGTTCGTGCGCGGCATCGTCGCCGCCAGCGGAGAGTGGCAAGACGCCCCGGCGATCAACTGGTATTGGCAATCCCGCGACGATCAACTTCACA
>JAYSVZ010000115.1:0-7455 GCA_043718305.1 Planctomycetota bacterium
ACGCCCGAGGCCATCGATTGGATCTGCACGGCCAGCGAAGGCAACCCCCGCCGCATCAATCAGCTCAGCGATCACTGCTTGCTGCTGGGATTCGCCGAAGAAGAACGGCAGATCGGCGTCGACCTGGTGAAGGCGGCCCTGCTCGACCTTCGCGAACTTCCACTGCATTGGAACATGCCCGTCGATCTGGGAGCCGCTTCGACGACGGTCGATGAGCGGAACCCCTTAGAAGCCTACGCCGAGTCGGTCCACGAATCCGATTCGGAAGGCGACGCGGTCGAGTCTGACCAAGACCAGGATTCCTACGGCTTGTCGCCCGACGTGGCCCGTTGGAATGATCTCTCGAACGATAGCTCCTTCGACGAATGCGAGGATTCAGAAGTGGGCGTGTTTGAGTTTGGGGCGTCTCTGCCCGGTGATTCGGAGTTCGCGCATTCGACAGAAAGACTCTTCCACACACCCGAGTTCGGACTCCCCGTAGAAGCGGAGCGTGAAGAGCAGGCAGCGGAGTCTCTCATGGCATGGGAGACGGCACCCTCCCCAGAGGAAGCGGTGGAGTCATCACCCCCCGCTCAGCCAGTCAGCGTTCCATCACCCGCATCGGCGGCTGGGTGGTTTGAAGAACTGGCGATCGATGACCCGTACGCCCGCCTCGACCGGAGAGATGAGACCACCGCTTCGAAGCCAGCTCCTCAGCGCCATGAGATCTCGTGGGGACTTGACGCCAGCACATCAGAAGAACTGAAGTCCGAACCTTGCAGTCCGATCTCAGCTCCCACTTGTAGTGCTCCGGTTCCACAAGACTCGATGCCGCTGGTGCCGGAAGCACTGGACCCGATCGAAGCCCACATCCTGGAGATGGTCGAAGAGATTCGGGAAGATGTCCACCGAGCGCAAGCGGAGCTGGACCAGCGGGCACACGCGAATGGCCACTCGGCGCCAGCTCCCCGAGGACGGTCACTGCGGCAGGCGATCTCCTGGCAATATGATGTCGTGGAACCGGTCGAGTCGACGGAACCCACATCCGAATCAGCCCCAGAGCCCTCGACGCTTCCGTTGACTTCATCACTCGAGTTGTCGAGCGCAGTGCAGTTCGCTTCGGAGCCAGTGGAGGCAACGGCTACCGTCGCAGAGCCCGATTCTGAGCGGCGCTATGCCCAACTCTTTACCCGGCTGCAACGCCAGCGTCGCCGGGTCGAAGCGATCATGAATCGCGAACGTCGGACGACGAGCCAAAGTGAATCGCGGGCGTATTGATTCGTCAACAGGCTCCCCGAGCCGACAGCCATTTCTTCAGCGATGCCTGGCTTTCGCTGGAAGGCTGCCCTTCCAGTAAATTCGCGACGCTGATGTCTTCATCCAGGCTAGGCCAATGGATTCCGCTCCCGGCTCCGATCAGCCGCCACGACTGGCGTTCGTTGGGCGTGCCGTGTGAGAGTCGGGGATACCACGCCAAGGGCACCCCGATGGTGCGACCGTCCGATAACTCGACGGAGAGAGAGTCGCCTGTGACTTGCACCAGGATCGCAACAGCCGTTCCGGTGTCAACCGTGGAAGAACTCATCCCATGCCTCCCGCAATGCCACTTGATTGTCTTCGACCAATTCTTGAATCCGCTGGATATCCGTGCTACGGAAGCCGTAACTGCGTTCAATCCGGACGGGTTCGAGCCAGAACTTCGCCTCGCAGGCGTCCCGCTCGACGTGAATGTGTGCAGGTTCGCTGCCATCCCCAGCGTAGAAGTAGAATCGGTAGGGTCCACTTCGAAGCACAGTTGGCATTCTTGCATACTATCCCGCTGCCTCAGAGGCGACAAGCTGTGTCGGCGTGTCAGCCATCCTGCCACGGCCCGCTAACGGCACCTTGCGGTTCCGGGTATACTGCATCTGCGCTGCCCCGTTGCCCTTGTTGAGACCGCCTCGTGAGCTTTAGCCTCCCCATCCTGAGTGATACCCCGTCGTTCGACCTGACCGGTCGTCCCAAGGGATCGTATTGCTTCATCAGCTTGGGCTGCCCCAAGAATCTTGTCGACAGCGAGAAGATGCTCGGGCAACTGGCTCTCGACGGCTACACGCTGGTCACCAAGCCGGAGGAAGCGGACTTCGTGATCGTCAACACCTGCGGGTTCATCGAGCAGTCGCGGCAGGAATCGAAGGCCGTCATCCGCGAGATGCTGGAACTCAAGGCCCAAGGCAAAACCCGCGGCGTGATCGTCGCCGGCTGCCTCCCCGAGCGGGTCGGCGGCGCAGCTCTGCTCGCAGAGATGCCCGAGATCGATCACGTCGTCGGGGTCTTTGGTCGCGACGAGATCGTCTCCGTGGCTGATCGACTGATCGCCGGAAGGCGCGAGCAACGGGAACTCTTCCGCCCCGCTCCGATCCGGGCCATGAACGACCAGGAGCGGCTGCGGATCACGCCGAAGCATTATGGGTATCTCAAGATTTCCGAGGGGTGCGACCGGACGTGTACGTTCTGCTCGATCCCGTCGATGCGCGGCAAGCACGTCACCAAGCCGATCGAGATGGTCCTGGCCGAGGCCCGCGAGCTGATCGGTGACGGGGTGAAGGAGCTGATTCTCGTCGCTCAGGACACGACCTACTACGGCATGGACTACTACGGGAAGGTCCGGCTGGCTGACCTCCTCAAAGAACTCGATCAGCTCGACGGCCTGAAGTGGATCCGGCTGATGTACCTGTACCCGGTCAACTTCACGGACGAGCTGATCGACACCATCGCCGGGGCGCAGCACATCCTGCCGTACCTCGACATGCCGCTGCAACATGTGAGCGACCAAGTCCTGCGCCGGATGCAGCGCCGGGTGAACCGCGACAAAATCGTCACGCTGGTCAGCAAGCTGCGCGAACGCATCCCGAATCTGGTGATGCGGACCACTTTTATTAGTGGCTTCCCCGGCGAGACCCAGGCCGAACACACCCAATTAAAAGACTTCGTCGAGGAGATGCACTTCGAACGCATGGGCGTCTTCACCTACTCCCTCGAACCCGGCACCCCCGCAGTCAAGTTGGACGGCCACCTCCCCGAGGAAGTCAAAGCCGAACGCCGCGACGAGCTGATGGAACTGCAACAAGAAATCGCCTTCGACTTCGGCGACTCGCTGGTCGGCTACGAACTCGATTGCCACATCGACCAACAGCTGGACGACGGTTCTTTTGTAGGCCGTATCTTCGCCGACGCCCCGGAGATCGACGGCACGGTGTTCCTCAGCGGGGAGGGGCTCGAAGTCGGCCAAATGGTCCCGGTCGAGATCACCGCCCGGCAGGACTACGACCTACTGGGTGAGGTGAGCGAAGGCGACGAGGACGAGTAACCCGCTCCCATCCACACCCAAGAGCCGGAAGCGTCAGCGCCCGGAGCGCAGCATTCCCTCTCGGCGAGGTGCCCCAGACGATTGGGTGACAAGAGGATTTGTATACTCAGCCTGTCCTGTTGACCCCTTGTTGTTCCACCACCCAGACACCCAAAGCAGCGTCTGGGACGCTCTGCATCGCGTTCCTCCAAACGCAAACGCTCCCGGCGCGAGCCGAGAGCGTTTGGTGGACGATGTCGCGAAGGTCTACGGCTTCGCTGGCATCATGATCACCTTAAACGTGATCGTGTTCTCCAGAGTGATCGGGAGATCATGTCCGTCCAGCATGATGTGCCCTTTCACGACAACATTCATTGGCCCCTTGGAATCGCGTTTGATCATCTCGTCCAATTTGGGTTCGATCAAATTCAATATTTCTCCTGCTGTCAAGTTGGGTCCTTGAAGTACCCCAGCTTTCAGCTCTCCAATCAGAACCTTCCCCCTCTTGGGCGAATCCGGAGTCTTAATCGTGACTAGCAGCGTGCCATTCACATTCAAGGAAGATGGATCCTCGACACTGGGATCACTACTGAGATTGCGGTGGACATCCAGTTTATCAGTGAATTGGTCCGGGAGGTTGAACTTGTATTCAAACTCCCCGGGGGTCTCATCATTGCTGTATCTGACGATCTCAAACTCTTTGTTTACATCATCCTTGCCCCAGGTGGGCTTGATAGGAAGCCGTTCGCTGGCTTTCAGGGCATCTGCGGCAGTCTTCTTCACCTCGGCGATCGCCTTATTGACATCCGACTGCTCTGCAGTCCCCGCCACCGGGATCAACAAGCGACTGGTGGCCCCGTACGGTGTGGCGAGATGGACCACGACGCTCAGCTGTTCGCTGGGCGTGTGGTTCGTGGAAACTGTCGAGACTGACGAAGGAATTCGCACCTGCATCAAGTTGCGGTTGATGACTTCGATCGTACTCGTCACATCCACCCCACCGGCGATCACGCGGCAGTTCAGGACGCTGAAGTTCTTACCGACAAGGAAGACGGCGGTGCTGGTTTGGAGCTTCTCGGAAGCAGCCAACGCATTCGTCGCCGTCAAGAGGTCTCCTTCGGTTTTTGTCTGCCTGTCAGTGATCTCCTTAATCTGAGCATCCGTGCTTGACCTCGACTTCGCTACGGTCAACTCAAGTCGGATTGAATTCAAATCCTGTTGCAGTCTGGCAATAGTAGTGAGCAGGTTTCTTTCGAGTTGAGTATTCAACACTTTGATCCCCGGTGCCCCATACCACCCATGAATCTCCGGTCCCAGAACCTGCGTACCCGACTGGAACACCTCAAACCCGCCCATGTCGTTTTCCCATGGCACTGGGACGTTGTGGGTCTGCATCGGCAGCCGGTCTTCGAGTCGCTCGACGGCCTTGCACAGTCGGTAGACATCGCCATCGCGGTACAGGTGGGCATCGTTCATGCACTCGGTTTGCAGGCACCGCAGATCGGTCAACTGCTTGCTCAACTCCATGCTGTCTTCGTGATCCGGCTTCCGCTTGTTGAACGGAGAAAACGGCACATGTTTCGCCAGCCGGAACCAGTCGGTCCGCACATCGACCAACACCTGCGGCACGAACGAGGGCATGACCACCAGAGCGGTACACTCCCGAATCCCCGGCTCCAGGCGGCGTGTGTTGAGCAGTTGATTGCGATTCTGACCGCCAATCAGCAGGTCTTGCACGCATACCTGCAGATTGCCTGGCACTGGCGGTGCCTGCACGCGCGGGTAGAACCGCCAGCCGAACGTGTTATTACCGTGCGAGAAGGCCACTGCCGTGCGGTTCAGCTGGATCGTCTCCAGATCGTATTCCATGCGGCGTACAAACTGTGACATCGCCTGTCCCCCCAGCATGCGGCTGGAAGCGGCAATCGCCATTGCCATCTGCATTTCCCGCCGCTGGCTGAAGCTGTCGGAGATGTTCTGGTCTTGCGTCACGGGATCGAGGGCAAACACATGGATCGGCCATTTGCAACGGACGTACTCACCGAAGGCATGTCGAGCCTCCGGAGGAGGATTGGGCCCAAAGAATGGCATCCAATCGGTCGGGATGCACGGGCAATTCTTGAGCGTGGCCGTTTCCCGCATGTCGGTGATGAGTCGCTCGTTGACCAGTGCGGATTCAACGATGATGTGCCAGACGAGAGCTTCTGTGACGGAATCTTGCATTTCGGGATACAGAGTCTTGATCTGTTCCATAAACTCGGTTCGAGCAAGCGCCACGCTCTCAGAGGTCGGTGAGAGCTCGTCTTTTGCACGCTGACGATTCTCTCTTATTTTCCGAGCCAGCTCCGGTGTGCAGTATGTAGTCCACAGAAACATTGCTGAGGGTTGTGACAGAAACTCATAAGCAGCCTGCGTTTCTCTTTCCACAAGAGTGGAGACTTCCGGCATCGTGAGACCGTGCTCAACTCGGTGATCAATCGGAACTGGCTTCCCGTCCGTCCCCGTGTGGACCAAACAGTAATAGGCATGAAGCGCAATTCGATCAAGTGTGTCACCATTGATGCTGTCCCGATGCGATGCGGGAATTGACAGGTCTCTCTGATTGACATCCCCGAGGAGCCTCCCCCGGAGTGTTTGCACTGTTTTCTGCTCTACGGCCTCTATGTTTGCTGAAGTGACTTGGTCAGGGAGTTTTTTTCCGGGGTATCGAGCCGTAAAACTGTTCCCAATGCTCTCAAGCGAAGCACTGGTGTCATTTAGCTCCCCGGCCAGATACTGTAATTGTGGTGTGGACAAGCCACTGATTGCCTGATCCAGGGCAGTGTTCGTTGACTGTGTTTTGGAAGTGGGTTCACGAACTGGAATGTCTGCCTTTGACGAGAGCTGAAACACATCAAACGAAATTCGATCAACAACCCCATTGATCACGAAGTCCTTAAACGCCATTGGCAGGATTTCGTCGCTCATGTACGGGTCAATCGTGATCTGGACTTCCGCCCCGAAGCCTTGTTCGGTCCGGCGGCCCGGCAGGACAGAGACGGGAATGCGAATCAGGTTCAGGGCGTATCCTGGCGTGTCGGAATTGTCGTCCCCTTCGTTCAACCGCCGCAACTCGTTCAAGTGCTGCAAGTAGCGGTTCATCTGGTCGAGTTCGATCACCGGCTCGATTCCAATCGTCGGTTTCGTTTGAGTAAGAAAGACATTCCGAGGCACGAGGAATGTGTTGGTCCCATCAGTCGGGTTTCCAATCATCCTAGATGAGGCAGCGTTGAAGGAGGTCGCGGTAAGGGCACTGACATCTCCTGGACTACCTGGAGTTCCTGGTGTCGTTGCCGTCGCGGGTACGGCAGTTACGCCAGCTGCGATCTGTTCTTGAAGGGCGACCGCAGTCGCAAGAAATGCCGCATCACGAGTGGATTGAATCGCGTTGATCCGGAAATCAAACGCACCAAGCCGAGCCTTCAGTTGCGTCTCCACATCCGACCGGTGACGCATCAGGCGCGATTCGCCCCACACGTCGGGGGTCTTGATGACGATGCTGCCGTTCTGATCGATGTGCTTTTCCAGCTTGTCGATCTGGCGGGCCAGCTGTTCGACCGGCGTCCCGGCGCTCTGTCCGCGGAACAGGCCGAACAAACCGTCTTCGGCAATCGCCGCCGGTGGGAGCAGCATGGTCAGGCATGTCATCCATGCCACACAAACTCGGAGAGAATGATTACGACACAATGCGCGCACGGTGGGCCTCCTGCCTGCACAAATGTTGTGCAGTGGGCGCAGAATCCTTTACTGCGCAGATCCACCACACCGATAGCATCTTCCACTGTGATCGGTGCCTGTGCCTCCTTTGCGTCATTCATAGTGAATAATACGGCGGTCTCATTTGAGATGACCTCGCAATGAACGGCATTTGTCGGCACGACCGTGTCAGATTACCAGTCGAACTCGCGAGGGCGGGGTGGCTCAGCCGCTCGCTTCGGGCTCTCGACAGCGAGCGGCGGGACGTGAGTCCGCCGTGTGGGGTGGCGCTGTTGGGTTGGAGAACGTCGCTCGGGCACGGGGGACTGACCGGCCTGTTGATTTAATTGCCTGCCCGATTACCATTCCGCCCGGCAGTTGGAGGCTGGGGCTGGGGGCGAGGGAGGGTTTGC
>JAYSVZ010000116.1:0-2548 GCA_043718305.1 Planctomycetota bacterium
TCTCTCGGTCCGAAAGGGCGGAAGGCGGCTGATCGCAGAAATTGGATCACGCGGGCTGTTCCATTTGACGTTCACGCACGCCCCGCGTAAGCTCGCGCATACCTTTACCGAGGGATTTCGCGCATCGCGCCGCTGGATCATCCAGGGCCGCACGAACTCGGGAAGGCCGATTCAGGAACAGCCCCCATGTGCTTCCGTACGGCGTTTTGTGTTGGCAGCTTGGCTGTGGCGCTGCATGTGGCGAGTTGGTCAATGGCCCAAGTTCCGGGAACCAGTTCCAAGCCTGCGGAAACTCCGGCGACCGTTGCTGGCCGCCCCGTGGTGATTGAACGGGCTCCGGTGCTGTTTCGTGACCCCGCCAAGTATCAGGTGAACCTGCACTTGGAACCAACCCGCAAGATTACCCTGGCCGCATCCACCGACGGTGTCGTCTCGAGTCTCCTCGCGCCGCTCGGCCAGGAGGTCGCAGCCCAGGGAGAAGTCCTCCGCCTCGATTCCCGCGTGACGCAACTCAAAGTGCAGCGTGCCGCAGCGGCATTGAAAGCTGCCAAAGATGATGTGGAAGCCGGGACCAAGGGGGGAGCTGAGGCGCGTGTCAAAGTCGCTGAAGCCGACTTGGCGCTCGCCGAGTTGGAGCAGAACCTGTCCGGGATTCGCAGCCCATTTAAGGGAATCGTCATTGTGATCCATGTGGTGGAAGGCGAGTTCATCCACGCGGGTCAGCCGCTGGCGACCGTGATTGATCCGACGCAGTTCGTCATTGAGGCCCCCATTGATGGCCGCGCCAACAAGGCGGGCGATCCGATCGAAATCCAGGTCGAAGAGGAAGCTGTCTCCGCCAAGCTCAGTGTGGTCCTGCCGCTGGTTCCCGCGCTCGATCCGCTGCGCGAACTCTTTCCATCGCCCGCCACTGGGCGGATCATTCTGGATAACCCGAATGGGAAATGGAGAGCTGGGCAGACCGTCTACTCGCCGTTGATCCCCAGACTCCCCGTGGCCGAGGTGCCGACCGCGTCCTTGCAAAACCTGGAGCAGGGCGGTCGCAAGGTGCAGGTGATCCGCGAAGGGTTCGTCCGCGATGTCCCGGTCCGACTCCTCGGCCAGCTCGGGCCCGACTACCAGTTCGTGAGCGGTCGCTTCGCTCCAACCGATGAACTGGTCCTGAGGTCATCCGAGACGATCGTCGACGGAGCCCGCGTCATGCCCCGCGACCCGCATGCCCCCGCTGCAGAATCGACCTCACCCCCCAAAGGAAAGCCTGCTCCCCCCGTGCGGCAACCCACTGGCAGCAATTTCTAGGAATCAGGGCGGAGCAAGTGGACGTATCGGCGGTGCGGTTGAAGGTCGAGATGGTGGCGGCCCTTTGAGAAGGCGATCCCGTGGGGGATGGCGGTGGTGAACGAGGCACCCCGTTGGTCTGTGATGGAAGTTGTACATGCTCCGTCCTCGGCTTGATTTCGAACCCGGCATTCCCCAGAATCCCCACGTCAGGCACGCCCCGTTCAGGATGGGGGTATGCACCCCTCTTCGGTGATCCGGACCCATGTCAATTGCCCAGGCAGAGCGGCTTAAAGCCGAATTGACCGACAAGTATGTCGTTGTCTACGAAGGCGTTCCAGAATTGCGCCGGTTCTTGGGACTGACTGGAACGGTCAAGACCGTGAACATGTCCTGCCGGGCACTGGTCCAGTTTGACGGCCCTGTCGATATCAGTTGGTACGACATCGATCCCGCCTTTCTGAAGGTCGTTGCCGCCCCGCAGCCTAAGAAGGCCGAGGTCAAACCCGAAGCCAAGGCTGAAGCTGCCCCCGTTTCGGCCAAGCCCGCAGTCGCCAAGCCGGACGTGGCCAAACCAGCGGTTGCCAAGCCCGCTGGCAAGAGTCCACTCGACGCGATTCGGGCGGCGGGAGCACCGAAACCGGCGGCGGCAGCGGCGGTCGCAGCACCAGCCGCTGGCCCCAAGGCCTCACCGCTCGACGCGATTCGCAAGCAAATGGCTGCCAAGGGCGGAGCCGCTCCGGCGGCCCCCGCTCCCGTCGCCGAGGTCGCCCCGACGGCTGTCCCCGCAGTCGTAGTCGCACCATCCCCAGTGGCCCCCCCCACTGTTCCCGCCGCGCCGATTCCGTCGGCAGCGGGCCGTCCGAAGTCGACCGCCGATATCATGGCGGCCATCCGCAAACAGGGCCCGGGGAAGTAAGGGTTTCGGTCTGGCCTGTCGGAGAAATCGAGCCTACGGGCTGCCAAAGGAGCGTTCGCGCCTGAACGCAAATCGGTCCACGGACAAGTTCGATGCTGACCCGCGTGGAAATCCCTGGCTTGATCTGTGCGGCTCTGCTCATCCTTGCAGGAGGCGGACTGGGCCTCTGGCATTGGCGGATTTGGCAGCGGCATCTGGCAAGCGATAAACCCGATCCCGACCCAGGCCTACTCTGGAATCGCTGTCGCCGGCGGATGCAGGTGGCGGGGTTGATCGCTGTTGAGGGAGTGCTACTGGCGATCGCTGATACTCTTTTGCCGCTGCTGGAACGGGCGGAGCAGATCACCGAAC
>JAYSVZ010000117.1:0-7440 GCA_043718305.1 Planctomycetota bacterium
CCTAGCTGTCTCAAGGGAAAGCCGCAGGAGCCCAAAGTGCGATGCACGAAGGTCCAGTCGCCCACGGCAATCGCCTCAAGGACAAACGTGCTCGGGATCGAAGTGTGCCCCAAGGAATATCCTTCGCGCAGCCAATGAGTTCGCGCGGAGTATGACAGGAATCGTGTCAATTCGGTCGGGTCGTCGAGCCACACTCGCCGTGTAATTCCGATCCGACAGTCTTGCTGATCCATAAAACGGCCCAAATCATAGGCCACTTCGCAGAGTAGCTGATCCGACAAGTTTGGGAACACAAAACGTAAGGCAACGTGGTTGCCCGAATCGCGATTCATTTGCGCAGAGGATTGTCGTTCGAGAAGACGTTCTCGAAGGGAAGGCCGCGTGCGCTCTTCCCATGCGGGAAAATCGCAGATACGTTTCCAGATCTTCTTATCTGCAGTTGTCAACTTCATCATTGGAGTTCGTTACCCATTATCTGTGTGTTGATAATCAGTAATCGCAAGTGTAGTGGATTGTGTCGGGCGTCGATGACTCGGCCCGATTCACTTGAAAGCGCCAGCGGAGTCGTGCCTTTGTTCGCCCCGTTGTACGCGTTCACCTCACCAACTCCGGCAAGTACTTCACCGGCAGCGTGCCGTGGCCCAGCACCTCCTCGTGGTACTTCCCCAAATCGAACGCCGCGCCGCGCTCGCGCTGGACCTTCTGGCGCAACCGGTAGAACGCCGTGCGGCCGACGAAGTAGGTGCTGAGTTGGCACGAGCTCTGCTTCGCGCGCTGGATTTTGCCGACCGCCTCGCCCTCCGTCTGGAAGCCGCAGTCGATGAGCAGCTTCAGGCCCTCCTCGTCGGTCATGTTCGAGCAGTGCATGCGGTGGTCGAGGATCGCATTCAGGACGGCGCGGATGTAGAACTTCAACTGGTGCAGCCGCAGCGCGAGGTCGCCGTTGCCGTAGCCCTGGTCGAGCATCATCTGCTCGGTGTAGACCGCCCAGCCCTCGGCGAAGACGCCGGAGTAGAAGACCTTGCGAATCAGCGACGGGTGGCGGTTGCCGTATTCGAGCTGGACGTAGTGGCCGGGATAGGCTTCGTGGATCGTTAGAATGCGGAGCATCTGGCGGTTGTACTCGCCGAGGTACGACTCCGCGCGGGCGGCGTCCCAGTCCTTGGGCGGCGGGCTGATGGCGTAGATGCTCGATGCCGAGGTATCCAGCGGCGGGGCGGCATCCAGGAACGCCACACTATTGCCGCGCTGGAACTCCGGCATCTCGATGATTCGGCAGCGATCCGGCTCCGGGAGTCGCAAGATGTCCCGTTCGGCGATGAACTGCTTCAGGTCCGCCACCGTGGCGATTGCATCGCGGGCCAGCTCGTGCGGCTGGCTATGGTCGTGGCCGATCTCTTCGATCACGCGGCGGATCGTTGTCAGGCGACCGGCTGCATCATCGGGCGGAAGCGACTCCTTGGGGAAGTACCGACCCCAGAGTTGCCGAGCGATGAGCAGCATGTCGCGGTGCGTCTGAGCCAAGTGCGACTCGGCTTCGGCGAGCACCTGGTCCGCAGTGACGCCCGCATCGAGTTCCATCAAGAGCTTCTCGGCGAAATGCTCCTTGCCGATCCGCCATTCACCGGTCGCGCGGGGGAGCAGCTCGGTCTCCAGAAACTTTTGGTGTTGCTCCAGAGCTTCAATGATCGGGAGGCTGGCTGCCTGGAGTGCTGCCTTCTGCGGGGTCTCCCCGATCATCGTGAACAGCTCGGTCTGATAGAACGCGATCGCGCCTTTGTTCTGCCGGATGGCGGTTTCCGTGATGACCTGGGGCGGGTTCTTGAGGGCTTCTCGCCCCGCTGCCAACACCGCTGGGACGAGTTTCATTCGCGCCAGAGCATTGGTGACGTTCGTCTCCAGTGGCAACGTCGACTGCGTGAACAACACGTAGACACAATCGGTCGCCAGTCCCGTGCAGATGCGAGGATCGCGTTCGTACGGCTTCTCATGTTCATCGAGCCACAGATCGAGCGTCAGCCGGTCGCGGAGGATCTCGAAGTCGACCTGCCCATCGCGCGTGAGTTTCGCGTAGTCAACCGCCTGCGGTAATCGCTCAAGCGTCTTCCGCACCAACTCGACGCGCTTGGCCCGTGCTGGGGCTGACACGTCATCCAACTTCGCATCAAACCGATGGTCGCCCAGCCGCGACGCTCGCAAGGGACTGAATTGAAAGTCCGCCTCGAGATAGTCCCGAAAGAACGTGGTGAGCGATTGGTCAGCGGCCATCTGCGCGGAGCTCTTCGGGGAGGTCTGGGCCTGGGCCACGGAAGCCCATAAGAAGAACACAACGATGTGTAAGAAGAGTCCAAGTTTCACTGGCCAGAGCCTTTCAGGTCGAGGTCCATCGCGTGGATGAGCAAGCCGCAAGATATCGGGAGGATCGCGGATTGTCGCGGATCAATGCCGCCCGGGCACGGCTGGCCAGACTGGTCGCGGTGTGCAAGTGCCGGTGGCGTACTTCACATCCGGATCGCCCGAATGCGATTGAGCTGGGCTATTCGCCTCGGACTTGAATAATTCCGGTCGACCGATCTTCGATCACGGCGGTCTGAATCGCATCGAGCCGAGAGAACTCCTGTTTCAAATAGGCGTTCCCTTTGCGTCCAATCTTCCCTTGGTCGGGCTCGTCGCCGTAACCGCTGAAGAGCGCATCGGCTGCTTCCATGCCCTCGATGACTTTTCCAAAAGGCGCAAAACCGCGTTGATCGAGTTCGGAGTTGTCGCGGAGGTTCACGAAGAACTGGGTCGTTCGCGTGTCGGGCTTGTCGGCCGCTGCAAAGGTCACGAAGCCGCGCTTGTTCGACTGAATGACGGGATCGTCGCGAAGCTTTTTCTCGCTCCACGGAGTATTGATCTTGGGATCGCCGTTCATGCCGACCTGGGCCACGAACCCGGGGATGACGCGGTAAAATCGGCTTTCGTCAAAGAACCCCACTTCAACCAACTCGCGAAACCGTTTCGCCCCGCGAGGAGCCCAGTCGGGGTGGACCTCGATCACGATCGGTCCCTGCGTCGTTTCGAGTCGCACGTGGTAGACCACGTGATCCGACTCGGTATTCGAAATCTGCTGAATCTGCTGGTTCAAGGCTGATCCGGTATGCGGATCCTCGCTCGATTCCGAAGCCTGGGCCACGGTCCGCGTCTGGGAACAACCCGCGAGTAGGGCCACCCACACCAGCAGCCCACCCGCCACACCCTGTGAAAACGACATCGTCGCATCCTTGCGAACCGGTTCCGAGAGTTAGTGATGGGGAACATTCATCCCCAGCCACAGCACTGCACTTGTGTCGTTTAACAGATTTCCACAAGAAGGGGCAAGATGTTTGCCGGTTCGCATTCGGTCTTTCGGTCTCGGCTACCGATGTTGGGGTCTCACATCGCAGAACAGCCAGAATGTGGGCGAGTGGCGTGATTCGCCCACGTTCTGGCGAAACGTGGCGACCGTTCAATTCAGACCGCGCGGAGTGAGAGACGCTTCCAGCTCTGAGCAGACTACAATCCCCGCACCATGGGCTATCGCAACCTGACCGAATGTGTGACCGACCTCGAACGGGCGGGGCGACTGGTGCGAATCTCGCAGGAGGTCGACCCGCATCTGGAGATTGCCGAGATTCAGCGGCGGGTCTACCTGGCTCAAGGTCCAGCCTTGCTCTTCGAGCGGGTTCGCGGCACCCCGTTCCCCATGTTGGGCAATCTCTACGGGACGATGGACCGGACGCGATTCTTGTTTCGCGATACGCTCGATCTCGTACGGCGGCTGGTCGAGATCAAGATCGACCCGACGGTGATTGCCAAGGCTCCGTTTCGCTACCTACGAGCCCTCCCTGTGGCGTGGGCCATGCGGCCCAAAATGGTCCGCCGGGGACCGATTCTGGAGTGCGAGACAACGCTCGATCAGTTGCCAGCTCTCAAATCGTGGCCCCTCGATGGCGGCCCGTTTATCACTCTGCCAGCGGTCTACACCGAGCATCCCGATACGCCGGGGTGGTCGAAGTCCAACCTGGGGATGTATCGCGTTCAGATCTCGGGGAATGACTACTTACCGAACCGCGAGGTCGGTCTCCACTACCAGATTCATCGCGGGATCGGTGTGCATCACGCCGCTGCGATTCGGCGGGGCGAGAAGCTGCGGCTGAATATTGTGGTGGGTGGACCGCCCTCGATGCCGGTGTCGGCAGTGATGCCGCTCCCCGAGGGGCTGTCGGAGTTGACGTTTGCGGGGGCCCTTGCGGGGCATCGGATCCGGATGGCTGCCTCGCCGATCGGCGGATTGCCACTCGTGGCGGAGGCGGACTTCTGTCTCGTCGGTTGGATCGACCCCGCTCGGACAAAACCCGAAGGCCCCTTCGGCGACCACCTCGGATACTACAGCCTGGTCCACGATTTCCCGGTGATGACGATTGAGAAGGTCTACCACCGCCGAGGTGCGATCTGGCCGTTTACGGTCGTCGGTCGCCCGCCGCAGGAGGACACCTCGTTCGGCGAATTGATCCACGAGATCACCGGCCCGGCGATCCCCAGTGTCCTGCCCGGGGTGAAGGCGGTGCACGCCGTCGACGCAGCCGGTGTCCACCCATTGCTGCTCGCGATCGGGAGCGAGCGGTATGTGCCGTACGCCGCGAAACGCCGACCGATGGAGCTTTTGACGCAGGCCAACGCGATCCTGGGGCAGGGGCAGTTGTCGCTGGCCAAGTATCTGCTGATCGTGGCGAACGAGGACCGGCCCGACCTCGACATCCATGACATCCGGGCGTTCCTTAAGCACCTGCTGGAACGGGTCGACTGGACGAGCGATCTGCACTTCCAGACGCGAACGACGATCGACACGCTCGACTACTCGGGGCAGGGACTCAACTTCGGCTCCAAGGTCGTCATCGCCGCCGCCGGGGAACCGCGCCGTTCGCTGGGGACGGAGCTTCCCGAGGGGCTTCGGCTTCCCGAGGGCTTCACGAACCCTCGCATCGCTTTACCAGGTATACTCGCCATCCAGGCCCCCGAGTGCCGCACCGCCGGTGACGGAACCAAGGAACGTTTCAGCCGGGAGGTTCCGCCTCAAGAGGCTATCAAAGAATTCCCGCTGATCGTCCTGGTCGATGACAGCGACTTCACGGCCCGTGAGCTGAATCACTTCCTCTGGACCACCTTCACGCGTTCGAACCCCGCTGTCGACATGGAGGGCATCGGGAGCTTTAGCGAGGACAAGCACTGGGGCTGTCGCGGGTCACTGGTGATCGATGCACGGCTCAAGCCGCACAACGCCCCGCCGCTGGTGGAAGACCCGGAGATCACCCGCCGCGTCGATCAACTGGCCGCCCCGGGCGGCCCGCTGCATGGGATTATTTAAGGCCCGTCGTATGGCTGACCAGATCGCGTCTGGTAGTTATCCTATGCGTGTTCTCCACTTCCCACCTCCATGAGGCCGACGGATGCGTACACTTCTCCTGGCAGTCTGTCTGGCTTGGGTCACCCCGGTCGTGGCTGGTGATTGGCCCTCGTGGCGTGGACCGAATGGGAACGGGGTCGCTGACGGGGCGGGCTACCCGACCGAGTGGTCCAAAGAGAAAAACATCGCCTGGCGGTTGCCGATGCCGGGGGCTGCTGGTTCGACTCCGGTGGTGGTGCGTGAGCTGATCGCGCTGACATGTGCCGAGGATGGCAAGAACATGGTCTGGGGCGTGCGTGCCTCGGGCGAGATTCTTTGGAAGCGTGAGGTCGGAACCGAGAAGCCGGGTAAGCATAAGAAGGGGAGCGGTTGTAACCCGTCGCCGGTGAGCGATGGGGAACACCTCTTTGTGTACTTTAAGAGCGGGGACTTTGCGGCTCTCGATCTCAAGGGACAGATCGTCTGGCACAAGAATCTGCAAACTGAATACGGCCCAGACACGCTCTGGTGGGATCTGGGAACCAGCCCCGTGCTGACCGCGAAGCATCTGGTTATCACCGTCATGCAATCGGGGCCATCACCGTCCTATCTCGCAGCCTTCGACCGCAAAACTGGCGAGGTCGTTTGGAAGGTGGCTCGCGAACTCGGGGCCCCCGAAGAGGCCGCTCAGAGTTATTCGACAGCCTCGGTCACGACGTTCGACGGGCAGGAGACGCTCCTCAACATTGGGGCCGACTTTGCGACCGCACATGCGGCGAGCGATGGCAAAGAGCTATGGCGCGTGGGTTCACTCAACGCGGAGCAGGACAAGTATTACCGCTCGATCGCCTCGGGGGTGACCGAGGGCGGGATGTTCGTCGCCCCGTATGGACGCGGCAAGATGCTGTATGGGATCAAGCTGGGTGGCTCGGGCGATGTCACGCAGTCGCATGTCGTCTGGTCGAAAGAAGGGATCTCAGCGGACGTGCCGACGCCGGTCGCGAAGGACGGGCGGGTGTATGTTCTGACCGACAAGGGAAAGCTCGCCTGCATGCAGGTCGCAACGGGCGAGGTCGTGTGGGAGTCTGAACTCGAGAAGAATCGGAATGCCTACAGTGCGAGTCCGATCCTGGCGGGCGGGAATCTCTATCTGGTTCGAGAAGATGGAGTGTCCTTCGTCGTGAAGGCGGGCGACCAGTACGAGCTGGTCTCTCGAAACGAGATCGGTGAAACAATGATCGCGACGCCAGTCTTCGTGGATGGAAAAATTCTGTTGAGGACGTTTGACGGGCTCTACTGCATTCAGACAAAGTAAACAGCGACGCCTTCCGGCTCCCCTCTCCCCCTCTCCCCCTCCCCTCGGGAGAGGGGCTGGGGGTGAGGGGAAACCGCTCAAGCGAACAACACATAGCGAACCACACGCAGTTCAGGAGGATGCATCATGGCGAAGGACCGTAAGCAAGCCAAAGCTGCCGAGCGGAAGCAAAAGCTCAAGTCGAAGCAGCTTCACCAAGAGCGTGCGTCGCGGATTCGGAACCGGATCGAGGAGATGCTCGAACTCGATCCCAATGCGGCGATCGCAAGACTGGCCGAACTGCGCGCGGTCGCCCCGGATGACCAGAACCTGTTTGTGGGCTATCTCGAAGCCTGCGGGAATGCGCAAGACTTCCGCAAAATGCGACATGCCTGCCGCGATTGGCTGGATCGACATCCCGACGACCGAGAAGTTTGGCGGAGCTATACTGGGGCGTGTATCGAAGACGGTTACTACACTATGGGTCGGCAAGCAGCGCAGGTCGTGATTGATCGCTGGCCGGAGTGGGAGCAGGCCCAGCCCTGCCGCGTCATCCTTCAGGCACTCGATGCAACGCGACTCGATGTGACGAAGTGGATGGGACCAGATGTGAGTGACGAGATGTTGCTCCGCCATGAGGAGGTCCGGGACGCTCTCGAATCCGGGCACTTCCAGAAATCAATCGATCTGGGAACGAAGGCGATCGCCCGTTGGCCCGATTGCCAGCCGTTTCGCAACAACC
>JAYSVZ010000118.1:0-2547 GCA_043718305.1 Planctomycetota bacterium
ACCAGCGGGCGTGAAGAAGTGACCGACCTTGACCGACAACTTGTCGTAGGCGATCACACCGTACGCTTGGGGAAGGGCGAAGCCGTAGCCCGCTCCGCGGTCGAAGCTGTCCTGGAAGTCCCAGCGATCACGGTTTGGATTTCCGTAGGCTTGGGTGTTGTTCGCGTCTTGGCCGTACATGGCGTCGACACGCATCCCCCAGTCGAACCCCTCGCTGCCGTCAGCGAACTTTTCGAGGTAGAGCCACGACTGGTGGTTGTTGAACTTCTCGGGACGATTGTTGAGCACACCGTCCGACTCACTGTGGTAGCCATTTTGAATGTGGCCACCGATATCCCAGCCCGAGTCTTCGCCGAAGAGCGCCGTGCCGAGGTCGAACCGCTCATCACTGCCGCCGCTCAGGCAACCACCCAACAGCCCGCATCCACCGAGCAACCCGCATCCCGCGCCGCCGCCGCAGTCGCCAGCCATCCCGTCACAAGCGGCCCCTGCATCGCAGTCCCCGCCCGTGGCACAAGCGTCCGTGGTGCATTCGACCAGTTGAATGTCCAGCCGCTCAGCGGGGGCACTCAGAATAGCCTCGGCCCTCAGAATGCTTGGCGCGACCGGTCCTGCCGCATGAATTGGAACCGCACATCCCAGACCCGCCGCAGTCATCAGCAGCCAGGCCCTCATCCGAAACTTGGTCATGTCAGACTCCCTTGAAGATGCGCGAAGCGCCGCACATCCATGTGGTGCTTGTCAACGTACTCCAACGGGCTTCGAATCCAACGCTCAGGCGGCGCGGAGCGTCGATGATGGAGTGTTCACGTTATCCCTTTGAATCGGGATGTCTTGCTGGTTAGCCCGGAGAGAATTCGAAGAGCATCACAACTTAACCAACCCACATGACCCACCCCCCCAATCGTCATCGAAACGGCGGAAATCGCCGGTCAATGAGGCCCGAGTCACACAACCAACCGCGTCAGATCCAACAGCAAGCGAGTCAGGAGATGGTCCAAGGCAGCTTCCCGTTCTCACCCAGGGGAGTTGAACAGAAGCTCAAGAAGGAAGCGAAGGGCATGTTCGAAGATTCTTCGTTTCCTTCGATAGCTTCTGTTCACAATCAAATCGGGTGGTTGTTTCGAGTCAGTTCCGAAGGACCAAGGACTAGACTAGACAACAGAAAATCAGTCCGAACGATCGCCGGTTGGCATCATCCACGGGGCACCGGTAGACTCGCTGCACAATGACAGACTCTCTCATCCTCTGTGGGTCCGCGTTCCTGGCGGGGATCATTAACTCCGTGGCTGGGGGCGGGACGCTGTTGACGTTTCCAGCCCTGACCTATGTCTTGGGCGGTGCCGACAATGCGGCTGTGGTCGCCAACGCGACCAGTACCATCGCGCTCTTTCCCGGTTCGCTGGCGGCTCTGTGGGGCTATCGGAAGGAACTGAAAGGGACGCAAAGCTCGATCTTGCCGCTGTTGATCCCTTCGGTTATTGGAGGGGCTCTCGGGACGTGGCTCGTCGTGAGCTACCCCGCGAAGACATTTCTGTTGATCGTTCCATGGTTAATCTTGCTGGCCACACTGCTGTTCATGCTTCAGCCGCTGATCACGAAATGGACCGGCATCGGCCAGCCGCACGAGGCCCCCGCTTGGCGAACTCGGGTTGGGATCATTGCGTTTCAATTCCTGGTGGCCCTTTACGGAGGCTACTTCGGAGCGGGCATCGGTATCCTGATGCTCAGTTCGCTGGCCCTCATGGGGAGTTCCGACATCCACCGGATGAACGCCATCAAGTCGCTTCTGGCATCGCTGATCAACGGAACCTCAGTGACGCTCTTCGTGTGGCAGCAAAAGGTCGACTGGACCCTGGCCTGGCCGATGATCATCGCGGGGATCATCGGCGGCTTCGCCGGGGCCAGCTTGGCCCGCAAGCTCAACAAGAATCACATCCGATATGGTGTCATCGCGATTGGGTTTCTGGTCTCCGCAACCTACTTTGTACGAGTCTATTGGCCCGGAGACTGATCGCGGCGAGCTTATAACTCTGTCGGTTTAGGTGTCCGAATCTTCGGGAGCTTGGACCTCTTCCGATTGGTTTTAAAGGCCCCACCCGATTCCAGGGTCTGTTGAAGTTTCCCCATCCAGAGATAGCCCCCACCGACCAGTCCCAGCACAACGGCACTGAACAGGGGATACCAGATCGCCTTCGTCAGGAAGAAGGGAATCATCCGGTACAAACTGGCCACGTGAATCACGGAGTTCGAAATGAATGTCCAGACCGCCATCACGGTCACGACGACCACCGCGACCAGTGCGCTGCCTCGACGAACGCGGATCGTCCCGTCCCCATCGTCCCACTCCTCGTCATCGGCGAGCGCCGCATCGGGCTGCTCGGCGGCCAGGGCTGCGGCCTCTTCGTCGAGATGAGCCTGGTAAATCGCCGCCGCCCCACCCCAGAGGAAGTAGGCCACCAGACAGAACGCCAGCACAGCCACCTTGTGGAGCGACATCCCGCGATCATTCGGCTCGGACATGGAACAGCTCACTCAAGATCAGGA
>JAYSVZ010000119.1:0-2547 GCA_043718305.1 Planctomycetota bacterium
CCAACCACTGATCCAGCAACGACGGACGATCGACATTCTCATCCCGCATCACGCGTACGCGCACGCGATCGTGAAACCGCTCGCGGAGTGACTCGGGCAGTTCGATGCAGCCATTTTTGACTTCGGCTTCAAATTCAGCACTGAACATGTGCGGTTTCCTGGCGACTGTCGGAACGACGATTGCATTCTATCCGACACTCACCACTCGACGCGAGTTCTCCTGGAAGCGATCAGAGCTAAAGCCCCCTACCGCATGTCCATGGGGTCGACATCGATCGTCATCTCCACATCCGGATGCGCGTCGAGTTTCGGCTGGACCTCGCGCCAGAGGGCGACGATCGGCTCCAGTGATTCGGACGAGAGTTGGAAGTGGAACCGCCACATCTTTCTTAATCGTGTGAGCGGAGCGGGGGCTGGGCCGAGGATTCGGACGGCGTGGTTCCCGGCCTTGGCGGCCTCTCGGTAGAGCGTCGTGATTCGGCGGGCCTCTTGGTTCACGAGTTGCTCGTGCGGACCGCGCAGGATGATCCGGGCCAGGTGCGTGAATGGAGGGGCCTTGAGTTCCTGTCGATGCCGCAGCTCCCCGGCGGCGAAGCCCAGGTAGTCGTGCTTCGCAGCTCGCTGGATGACCGGCTCATCGGGGCACGTGGTCTGCACGATCACCCGCCCGCCCTTCTCTCCGCGACCCGTCCGGCCCGCGACCTGGGCGATCAATTGAAAGGTCCGCTCGCTGGCCCGCATGTCGGGTTGGTGCAGCAAGGTGTCCGCCGCCACGACGCCAACGAGCGTCACGTTCGGGAAATCGAGCCCTTTGGCGATCATCTGCGTCCCAAGCAGGATGTCGACCTGGCCGTGCCGGAATCTTTCGAGTGCCTCATCGTGGCTGCCGGGGGCTTTCATCGAGTCGCTGTCCATCCGCAAGAGCCGCAGCCCCTTGAACTTCGCGGCCAATTCTTGCTCCAGCCGCTGTGTTCCCGTTCCCAGGTACTTCAACCCCGGCGTTTGGCAGTTCGGGCAAACTGTTGGCTTGATTGCCTCGTAGTCGCAACTGTGACAGACGACTTTTTGACGATCGGCATGCCATGTGAGCGTCAGGTCGCAATCGGGACACCGCACACCGACACCGCACTTTTGACACCACAGGACCGGCGAGAACCCCCGTAGATTGAGGAACAGAATCGCCTGGCCTCCATCGCGAACGCACTGCGTGACGCTGTTCTGCAAGGCCCGCCCGATCGCCTCGCCGCGCTGCACATGCGGGTCATGGCGGACATCGACAATCGACACCGGCGGCAACGGACGCCCCTCGACGCGGCGCGGCATCGAGATCAGTAAGTCCTTCTTCTGCCGCGTTCGCAGCAGTGACTCCAAGGTCGGGGTCGCCGACCCGAGGATCAGCGGCACCCCCGCCATCCGCGCCCGTTCGCGAGCGACCTCGCGCGCGTGATAGCGCGGGGTCGAACTCTGCTTAAAGGTCGTCTCGTGCTCCTCATCGATGATGATTACGCCGAGCTGTGGTGTCGGGGCAAAGATCGCGCTCCGAGCTCCCACGACGACTTGGACCCCACCGGTCGCGATCCGCTGCCACTGCGCATGTCGCTCGGAATCGGTCAGGTGGCTATGCAACACCGCCACCGAATCGAAGCGGCTGCGGAAGCGGCGGATCGTTTGCGGGGTGAGCGAGATTTCGGGGACCAGGACGATCGCTTGTTGACCGTAGCTGACGATCTCGCGAATCGTCTGGATGTAGACCTCGGTCTTGCCACTGCCGGTGATCCCGTGGAGCAAGACCGTTTGGTGCTGCTTCTTGCGAATCAGACCGAGAATCTGAGCGAGGGCTTTTTGTTGGTCGTCGTTCAGCTTGAGATCCTGTTGTGGATCGACTGTCCCGATGTCGTCTTCGGCCCACGTCGATACCCGCCGCTTCACGGGAACGATCAGCTTCCGCTCGCGGAGCCACTGGATGGGGGCTGTCCCGCAATCGGCTTGCAGGGAGAGCTCATCGACGGCCAGCGGCTCTTCGCGGGCCAACAGTACATCGACCACCGCCCGTTGCTTCTTGCTCAGCTTCATGGCGGCCAGCTTCTCGGCCAGTCCCTCGGATGCGGTGTAGCAAACGATCTCGCGGGTACCCGACTGCTTCTTGACCCCGGCGGGGATCACGGTCTCCAGAACCTGTCCCCAACTGGCGAGGTAGCGTTCGCCGATCCACTTCGTGAGGGCCAGCATTTCCCGTCCGATGAGCGGCTCGCGGTCGAGAATCTCCAGCACCGATTTGAGCCGCCGCGAAGTGGGCGCCGTATGCCCGACCTCGACGCAGTACCCCAGCGTCGGCGTATCGCCGCCCCCGAGCGGAACTCGCACCCGCTGACCCGGCTGGATCATCTCCCGCAACGGCTCGGGGACCAAGTAGTGATAGACTGTCTCCATCGGCCGCGCGAGAACGACCCCCGCCACAACCCGATCGGCGTCCGCCGCCAATTCCCAAGGCAGCGGATCGGGCGGAAGATCGAAAAGAGATTGCTGCTTGGGCACGCGAAGGAGTGT
>JAYSVZ010000120.1:0-7428 GCA_043718305.1 Planctomycetota bacterium
CAGCGCTCTCAAGAGTACGCCGCGACCGCACTGCAGTGGTCGCATCTCATCCCTCCACTGACGGATTGGTATCAGACACTCCTCGGCGCACCAGTCGCCGCGCGAGGTGCGTGTTGATTCTCTGGAAACCCGGAGTCTTGACACGCGGTGAATTCGCGAGTGTCGCCCTCGAACGCGAAGCCGCACACATCGGCTGGTGGCCCTTCTCGTACCAGATTCTGAAGGAACTCGAAACCGGCTACACCCCCGAAGATGAACCGCTCCTTGAACGGCTCTACAAGTCGCTCGCCGCCGGAGCTGGAGTCTTCAAGATCACGCGTCGGAACCGCTTCACAGCCTTCGATCAAGAAGTGGCGACCCGCGCCAAGACAGCCTTCCCGAACGCCAACCCGCTCACGGTCCACGACATCGGGGCCTCCAGCGCGATCACTTCGCTCGAGTTCTATCAGACTCTTGCCAGCGATCGGCCCGTCGCGATGACTGCCAGCGATTACTTCGACACTCTGTCGCTGGTCGCACTCGATGAGGGACGCTGGACAGTGGCTTTTGACTCGCTGGGGCGAGCAATTCAAACGACCGGCTGGGGCTCGGTCTTCTCCAGTCGCCCGTACGCATGGCGGTATGCCTTGAATCGAGTGGCTCAGTTCTGGGTCAATCAACGCATCATTCCGCGAGCCAAAGAGATCCTCACCCACGGACCTTTCACAGCCGTCAGCCAAGTCCCGCTCTTCCACCCCGAGGCTCTCGCCTTCGCGCGGCTACAGACTGCATTTCGACTGCGTCGTCACGACATCTTTGAGCCGAACCCCGTTCCTTGCCAGATCGTCCGGGCGATGAATGTCGTAACGCCCAAACACTTCACCGTCGAGCAAACAAGAGCGGCCATCCAGGCCAGCGTGTACAACCTCGAACCGGGTGGCTGGCTGATCCTCGGACGGTCGATCGACGAAGAAGATGGCCGCCTGCGGGCGACGGTCTACGAGTGGACCGGTGAACAACTGCAACCGCTCTGGAATCACCACGATGGCTACGAGTGGCCGGAACTGGTGACTGGTCATTAGTCACTGGCCCACCCCTCCTGCGCCCTTGCCACTCCGCATCCTCCATCTGATCCCGAGCCTCGACGGCGGTGCCGGTCGCGGTGTCATCGAGATCATGCGTCGACACGCCTCTGGCACGCAGTTCACTCCACGCATCTGCGTACTGGGTCGGCGTTCCCCCGATCTCGTACTCGGTCCCGACGAGCCGGTCGAATACCTGGATACCCCGGTTCACGAACGGGCCACTACTTTCCAACGACTGACACGACTGCGAAAGATTCTGAAGACATGGCAACCGCACTTGGTGCATAGCCATCTCTGGCCAGCCGCCCTGACAGCTGGTCTCGTTCTCCCGTCCACAATGCCGCATCTGATCCACATCCGCGACACCCAAGCCTCCCTCACGAGTCGTCGTCTCGGGGATCGGCTGCGGCGCTGGAGCTTGCAGCGAACGATTGCTCGCCCCTCAGTCAGACTGGTGGCGGTCTCAGCGGCTGCTTCCGAGTATGCCTCGCGAGCCCTGGGGATCGCACCGGATCGAATCACGACCATCATCAACGGCGTCGACCAGGAGCGATTCCTCGCGGTTCGTCCGCTGCCAGATCAAGCCGCTTCTCGAATGGTGATCGCCTCTGCCGGGCGGCTGATCGCTGACAAGGGTTTCGATCATCTGATCCGGGCAGTGGCCCTGATGAAGTCCCGCGACCAAGTGCTCTTGAGGATTGCGGGCATCGGCTCGGAGGAGCCGGGGCTGCGGAAACTCGCCCAGTCTCTCGCTCTCGCAGAGCAAGTGGAGTTCGCCGGGGCCGTCGCAGACATGCCAGCCTATCTAGAACAAGCGGACCTGTTTGCTCATGCTTCAATCAAAGAGGGAATGTCCCGGGTTCTCATCGAAGCGATGGCGGCGGGGCGTCCCGTCATCACGATGGAACACGCCGGTGTGGATGAACTCGTTGTCAATGGCGTCACGGGACGCATCGTCTCTAACGACATAGCGAAGCTGGCGCAGGGGCTTGATGAACTGCTTCATGATCGGGCCCGCTTGGTCCGCATGGGAGGGGCTGCTCGCGAGCGGGCGATCGAGAGATTCTCAATCGAACGCGTGGCCCGCGAAGTGGGCGATCTCTACTTAACGATGACGGGAACTCCCGCGAGGGCGCTCGCCGAGGGAGTCCCCTCCCGATGACCATCCCCCGTGTCAGCATCGTGATCACCACTCGCAATCGCCGAGAGGAAGTCTCGCTCACCATTGAGTCATGTCAGCAGCAGACCGAGCCTTGTGAGATCATTGTCTTCGACGATGCTTCGCCCGATGGGACCAGCGACTGGATTCGCCTGCACTACCCCGAGGTTCGACTCGTGGTCCGCAGCACGCCGCACGACTCGTGCGTCAATCGCAATGAAGGGTTTCGACTCGCTCGCGGCGAATTCGTGATCTCCCTGGATGATGACTCCTTCTTCAGCCACGACGACACCGCGCGGCAAGTGGTCGCGATGTTCGATCAACATCCACAAGCGGCAATCCTCGCACTGGCTTATGTGGAACCCAAATCCGGCGGCGATCGGACGATGGCCGGTCGTCCCTCGCACGGCACGCCAATGCGCGGCTATGTGGCGTGTGCAGCTGCGTTTCGACTTTCGTCAGTCATGGCCGTCAACGGGTATCGCGACCTCCTCGTGCATCAAGGGGAAGAACGCGACCTTGCGATCCGCATTCTCGATCAAGGCGAGTCGATTCTCTACTCCGAAACACCGCCGATCGTGCATCTGTTCAGCCCCAAGCGAAATCACGCGCGGATGAACTACTACGGATTTCGAAACACGATCCTCTTCTGCTGGATGCGGATTCCGTTTCCCGAATGTCTGTTCCGCGCCATCGTGGGGACGCTTCAACTCTTGAAGTACCGCTTCACATTCAGCACGTTCGCAGCCCGCATCCACGCACTCGCTGCGGGTTGGTGGGGGGCGATCCGTTATCGCCGTGAGCGACAGACAGTCAGCCGCGCGACTTGGCGATCCTACCGCAGCCTCATCAGTCATGGCGCATTGCCGTTGACCAAGGATGAACGAGCGACCTATACAGTGATCGCCGCACGACAGGCTGCCTCGCTCGATGGCTCGCGCGAGTCACTCAGCGAACTCGAAGTCACTCACCCGGGGAGCGGAGCGTCCCATGATTGAGTTGTATCTCCTGATGACGGCCATCGTGATCCTCGGGACACTCCTGGCATCGTACAACCGGACCGGCGATCCGCTTTCGCCGCTCGTCATCTTTGCCCCGATGCTGATGTACGTTTACGTTTACCATCCGTATGTGGTGAACGAGAACGGCAGTCTCGGACGGCTGTTCAACGATGTGCGGAAACTCGACTTTGCGCTACTCGTGAGCTTGCTGGGGGTCACGGCATTTTGTCTGGGAGCGGGACACTACGGTCGACCGAAAGGGGCCGACCAGCGGTTCGTGCTGCTGGAACAAGACGCGGGGCCTCGCCAACGGCGACAGTTCCTCATGCTATCGCTGCTCACGGGCACCGTCTCATTTGTTGCGATGGCCTGGCAGATCCACAGTACCGGTGGCTTGGTATACATGCTCTCTCAGGCCAAACCGTTCTTCTCCAAAACAACCGGGTACATCGGGGAACTACCGATGCTGACCTTTCCGGCAATGCTCTTGCTGGCCGTCGCATGGCAAGGTCAACGCCTGACGTTCGGGAAGCTGTTGATAGCGCTGTACATCGCGTCTCCACAGATCACCTGGGCGATCATCGGAAAACGGCGGGGTACGATTTTTCTCGTGGCGGTCAGCTTGGCCTCATTCTGGTATCTGGTGAGAAACAAACGCCCGAGTTGGCGGCTGGTCATCACCGGTCTGGGGGTTCTTGGGTTCGTGCTGCTATTTATCTCGGCGAATCGAGCCAAGATGGCGTACACCTCGGGAATGGATGTCGACTTTTCCATCATGGGTCGGACACTTTCGGGTGAACGAGTGAACCCCGGAGATGAGTTCGTAGCAGCGTCCGCGACAATTATTTCCAGCGATGACCATCGCGCTCACTACTGGGGATTGCGGTTTTTTGCGATGTTCGTGGTGCGTCCCATTCCGCGCTTCATCTGGCCGACTAAGTGGGATGATCTCGGCTTAGGCTGGATGGTGACCAGCCCCGGCAAGAACGGACTGACCAGTTCTGAATGGGTTGAATCTGTCGGCTTTGAGCCGACCAAGGGAAACGCCCCCGGCTTCGTGGCGGACTTGTTCCTCGAATGGTCCTGGGGCGGTGTGATCGCCTGCTATCTACTCGGCCTGCTGTTCAGTTGGCTCTGGAGGCAATGGCTCAAGCACGGCGGCGTCTGGGCGGCGATCTACGTCGAGGCGATCATCCTATCGATCTATCTCCCGACCCAGAGCCTGGGAGCTTGGGCCTATCGCTTTGCGTTGCTCGCTGTGCCGACCTATGTGATCTTCAAGTTCATCAAACGCGGCAAGCGGACCGGTCGGGCCAGACCGCCCGTCACAGCACCACTGGCCCCCCGAACAGCACCCACATTCGATTCGCCCCGAGCCGGGACGCTCTAGCCCACGTCGCAGAATTCGTAAGAATTCTGGCGTACAAAGTGAACCCTAACCTTGGCCGTCGAGCCATCACCGATCACGATTCACTTGACAACTCAAAAGCGCATCACCCCCGAAGCCCATCCGGAATCATCGGCACCCCCCTGCCCTGCCCCGCCGCCACTGTCAGTCTGGATCCTCACCAACGCCCCCAGCCCCTATCAGGTCGAACTCTTCAACGCTGCCGCTGACCGATCTGATCTTCATCCCGAGGTGCGGTTCCTTCGCGACAGTTCATCACCCGGCCCCGTTCGCCGCTTTGCCCACTCGTTCCATCGCTCATGGCTCTCGCTCACGCGAGGTGATGAGCTACGGTTTCACGGTCGTCTCATCTGGCAGGCGGCCTTCGGTCAACATGATGTCTATATCCTGTCAGGTTTGTACACCAGCGTGACGTTCCTCTGCTGTGCCGGGCTTCTGCACTGCCGCAACAAGCCTTGGGCCATCTGGTGGGAGCGCCCCCATGCGAAGGCGAATACTCCGACAACCGGCATCAAGGGCTGGCTGCATCGTCGGAAGGATGATGTCCGAAGATGGCTGCTCTCCCGAGCCAAGTGCGTGATCGGGATCGGCACCATCGCGACCGAAGCGTACGAAGCGGAGGGCGTGCCCCGCGACCGACTCTTCGTCCTGCCCTACTGCTGTGATGTGACGCGGTTCGAGACCCCAGCTTCGATGACCCGCACTCCCAAGCGACCGAGTGAACCCCTGCGGTTCCTCTACTCCGGACAGTTGATTCCGCGCAAAGGGGGCGACGTGCTGCTGACAGCTTTCACAACTGTGGCGGCTCGCCATCCGCATGTCACCCTGACGCTGCTGGGGGACGGTGTGGACCGTCCAGCTCTGGAGGCTAGCGTTCCGTTGGCTCTCAAGTCGCGCGTCAACTTTGTGGGGCTGGTTCCGCAGAATGAGTTGCCGCAGAAGTTCGCCGAGGCCGATGTGTTCGTCTTCCCGTCGCGACACGATGGATGGGCGGTGGTCATTAACGAGGCCTGTGCCGCTCGCCTGCCGATCATCGCCACGCGGCAAACTGGTGCCGCGCGAGACCTGGTCCACGATGGTGAAAACGGGTTTGTGGTCGAAGCGAACGATGTGGCCGCTCTGGAACACTCCATGAACTGGATGATCGAACATCCCGAGTCGCTCATCCCGTTTGGCCACCGTTCACGGGAATTGGTGGAACCGTTCTCTGCCGAGAACGGTGCGAAACTGATGGCTCAAATCGTCAAGTCGATCGCCACACCTTTGTCGGCGATTTCTCCGAAATCGCCCGGCGCAGCGCAGCAAGCCGAGTGAACTACAAGTGAACCTCCGACTCGCAGACCGACCCGATCGCTGGTGGGAGATTATAGTCTCTACGTAAGACGGCCTTTCTAGGCCGTCTACTCGCGCTGAGAACCTCTCAGGGACGGCCTGGAAAGGCCGTCCTACGGGTATCATCCCATCACGTTTCTAACTTCACCCATCCCGGCGTAGCCACGTCGGCCAGCGACTTTGGAAAAGTCGCCGCACCATTGTCGCCCAACCTACACACACCTCTGTGACCTCCCCCATCAAACCACTCTTCGTCGTCGGCGGACTCTACTCCCTCTCCAACGGTGTGGCCTGGGTCATGCGCGACCTGGCCGCAGCCCTCGGACGGGCCGGTTCTCCCGTCGGGGTCTATGCCGCTGATTGCTATGGTCGCGGCGAGAAATCAGTCGGTCACGTCTTCGAACCGCCCACGCGCTGGGTCTCAGCCAAGGGGCTCTGGCTCGGTGGCCTCTCGTGGTCACCAGGCCTCAAGTCGGCCCTCGCCCGCGACATCCCGCAAGCGGACATCATCCACAACCACAGCGTCTGGATGCTCCCCAACGCCTACAGCTCCGCCATCGCTCACAAGCACAACAAGCCGGTTCTGATCTCATCGCATGGAACACTCGAGCCGTGGGCGTGGCAACGTTCGGGATGGAAGAAGAGGCTCGTCGGAAAGTGGTTTCAGTACCGCGACCTGCACCGGGCTGCGTGCATTCATGTCTTCAACGAGACCGAAATCGCGGGGGTCCGGCAAGCGGGGTTCAACAACCCGATCGCCATCATCCCCAACGGCGTCCACCTCCCCGACTTCGACCGCCCCACCAACCCCGAGCTGTTCTACGAGAAGTTCCCACAGACTCGTGGCAAGCGGCTGGGACTCTTTATGGCCCGCGTTCACGAGAAAAAGGGATTAGGCCACCTACTGCCAGCCTTTGCCAAGGTCGCAGCCAAGTTCCCCGACTGGCATCTCGTCATCGCAGGTCCAGATTGTGGTGACCTGGAACGTGCCATACGACTGGTCAACGAAGGGCGGATCACCGACCGCGTGACGTTCACCGGCGGTTTGCAAGGTGACCTCAAAGCCGCTTCCCGCGCAGCTTCCGAGATCTTCCTGCAACCCTCGTTCTCCGAGGGGTTCAGCATGTCGATCATCGAGGCGCTGGCCTGCCGATTGCCGGTGCTGCTGACGCCGGGTTGCAACTTCCCACAAGCTGTCGAGGCCGAAGCAGCGGTCTCTGTGGAACCGACAATTGAAGCGTGTGAACACGGGCTGACCCAGTTGTTCTCGAAGTCGCCGGATGAGCTGCGCACGATGGGCCAGCGAGGCCGAGCGCTCATCGAGTCGCGCTACCAGTGGGACACGATTGCTCAAGAGACGCTGGGTCTCTACCGCTGGCTCATCAGCGGCGGCCACACACCGGAGTGCGTCGTGCCGTAAACCATTGTCGGCGATTTCTCCGAAATCGCCCGGCGCAGCGCAGC
>JAYSVZ010000013.1:0-2934 GCA_043718305.1 Planctomycetota bacterium
GTGCGATCACGATCGGCTGGCGTTTCAGTGGCATGGGCGGCACGGGAGAACTCGCGGAGCCTTGAATCCTTAAACCGCTGCGGGCGGCGGGACTTTATCTGCGGCTGCAAATCCACACGTTTTGTGAGATCCGTCGCAGAAGGGCTTGCGCTGCGACTGGTTGCAGCGGCACAAGGCGTAGGTGGCCTTGCCGGTCAGCTCGAAAGCATTCCCCTCGCAATCGAGGAGCTTCACGGGGCCCTGCACGAGCAGTGGGCCATTCAAGCGGCAGGTGATACTGACATCGTCCATCGTTGTCTCCTGAGGGTTTATCGAGGTATGAGCTGGCGGAGCTGCGTACAACTTGACGGAACATCCGGTGCTACAGCAGCGAGTCAATCAACATCCGCAGCTTTCGCATCTCCAGCCCGCGCTGACTCATTTCGGTCCGACCGGGAATCAATTCGACCGACAGCGCCCGCGAGTACCCACTCTTGCGGAGAGTCGCGACGAGGGCGCTGAAGTCGACCTCGCCCAGGCCGACCTGGACTTGGGCATCGGAGAGCGTCGAGTCCCGCAGGTGCGTATGGAACGTATGCGGGGCGATCATCTCGAGCACTTTGTCGAGCAGGGCCGGGTTCAAGAAGTAGCTCGGATCAAAGGTCAGACCCAGCCCCTTCACCGCTCCGCACAGCTCCACCGCATTGTAGATGTCTTCCGAAAGGCGGCCCCGTTCGGTTCGGAACGAGACGCGAACGCCCTCGGCACTGGCGATTCGGACGAGGTTCTTCAGACGATCAATTTCGGAGTTGAACGGCGTTCCCAGCGGCGAGGAGGGAACGCTGATCTGCGTCACGCGAAGATACTTGCTGGCCCGACAGAGCCCTTCGAAGACTGCGGGGGTGACATCCTGGGCCAGGTCGAAGGCGATGATCGGGATTCGGTTCTGGTCGACGAACCGTTTCGCGAACTGCTCGGGGTTCGCCGCGATCGTACTGGGCTTCAGATGCGACGACTCCTCGTCGAGCCAGGCCTCAATCCGGTCATACTCCAGATCGACGATCTGACGACAGGCTTCAGCGAACTCCATCTCGGAGAAACAGCGGGTGGACACCGAAACGAACACAGACACACTCCCTTGAATCGCTCGCTGCCAGCCCCAGGTGCAGTCCCGAGACTTCGTAACGCCGAATCCCATCGGCAGTTCTTGCAGCTCACTTTGCCATGGACGGTAATTTAGGTCGAAGACGCGGATTCTGCAACGTGTATGGAAGAATCTTGCCTCATCGGTTGTAGCAAAAATCGGGATTGCTCGTGTGACACGGTGCCGATGGCCGATATACCGATTGTCCTTGTTTAGCCGCCCCTTCAACGGGAAGCGTCATCGGCTAAGCACACAACATCAGACAGCCAGTCCGGTTCAGGGGATTACCATGCGGTTGCGGATTCTTGTTGGCGGAGCGGCGATCGGTCTGGCGATCTCAGCAAGCGGATGCGGAGCCACGGGAGCCGCCGTCACGCGGGGCCAGAACCCGAATGGCCCAATTGGCATGCAAGCCAACCACCGGATCCGTCCGGTCGGGGCGATCAATGACCATATGCATGGTCAGCACACCTCCTATTACTCCGAAGCGCAAGGCTGCCCGCCGGGCGGCGGCGGAACCTGCCCCCACGGAGTGCAGGGCGGCTGCCGGAGTTGCGGGAATGCCCAAGACTGGCACCCCCGGCATCACTTCAGCTACTCATACAGCGTGCCTAGCGATCTGCGCTACCCCTCTCCAAACGCCGTCGGCGGAGCGATTCAGTATCCGTACTACACGCACAAGGGGCCGAGCGATTTCTTTCGACAGAAGTAGTCGGGAATCCCAGTGAGAACCCACAAAAGCCCGGAGGCCACTTCCGGGCTTTTTGTCATGGGTCGCGTCGATTGCGCAGCCTCAGTAGACAGCCCAGTAAGACGGTACTGGAATTGGATGACTCGTCTGGAGTAAGGCGGTCCTCCCGCGCGGCACTTCAAACTACCCGTCATCCGATACCCACTTCCTGGGGTGTCTACCAAGGGGCCTAAGGGCGCAGCCCTCAGTCACCCGCTGCGTGAGCGAGGGCGAGCGTTTCTGAATCGCGACCAGCGATCCCACGATATATCATATCTGCGAGCCCCCGAACCCCCAATCACCCGCCGGTCGACAGTGCCAACCCGCCGCGAAGGCCGTCTTACGGGGAGACTATTTTCGCCCGCCCGCTTGCACTAAACCCGCCGAGGCAAGTTTTTGAAAGTCCTTTCCGTTTCTTCTCTTCTCTTCTCTTCTCTTCTCTTCTCTTCTCTGGCAAGGCCGGAATTCGAATTGCCTCATGCTTGGTCGCCAGATATCATACTAGGGGTATCTCATGCGACTTTTCAGTTCACTTCTGATCTTGATCACACTCACCTGCCCGGTGATGTGTTGGGGTGACATTGGATGTTGTGGTCAGAGCGAAGGCGACCACGCAGGATCTCATCGCGCCGCGTGCTGCTCTAACTGCCTGCAACAACAGCATACTGAAGGTGCCTCTGAAGAGGGGATCCCCCCGCAACCCGGTCGGCGTTGTGCTTGCTCGTGTTTGTGTGGCGGGGCTGTGGTGGTGGAGTCGGTCAGTGTGCCGGAACTCCCCGTCGTGTGGTTCGTGATGGACTTGTGGGCACCCATGCTCTCTGAGTGTGTCGGTACCGGGACAGCGTGGGATGACTCCACTGGATATGACCGGTGTCCAATCGCTGGGTATGCGCTACGGATTGTGGAATGCTCGCTGCGCTGTTGAGGCGGGCTGGAGCAGTGCTGTTTGGCTGAGTCGATGCTGCCGCCGTGTGTTGCTGGCGCTCGGACTTGGTTTCCTCTCTCCTGAATCTCGCAAGGCGGAGTCCCGCCATGTTCTTTCGAATGCTCCCGTGGGAATACGGGATTCGCAACCTGTTTC
>JAYSVZ010000121.1:0-2543 GCA_043718305.1 Planctomycetota bacterium
CGGTGAATGACGGTGGCGAGGAGTGGTTGCCTTGTCTGGCGTAGTTCGCACCGGACTCGGAGAGTCCGGCGACGTTATCCCCCCTGAGCCTCACATGCGAATTCACAATATCCTTTGCGGACTGACAGCCCTTCTGTTCGCTGTGGCGATCGTTCATGCGGATGGCGACCGCTTAAAGAAATTCGACGGCTCCGTGATTGTGGGGAACCTTGCCGAGTTCCGCGAGAAATCGGTGGTCATCATGCCCGAGGGGGCTGCTGCGGACGCTGTCGTCGAGGTCTCGTACCGTGACCTGAACGCGATCAAGTTTCGCCACTGGGACGGTGACCCCAAGACGACACGCTTTCTTATCGACACGCGAGGCAAAGGGAAAGAGGCCCCCGAGCAGACAGCCACAATCAAGTTACGAGTGGGCAAGCACCGCATCGCACTGGCTTATTGGCATAAGTCGGGGCCGTCGACTTTGAAGTTGGAATACTCGGGTCCGGGGTTGTCGCGAACCAAGCTGAGCCCGAATCAACTCTTCCATCCGGGACCGAACGTGCAGACATCGAAGCCGTTTGAAGGCTTCGACGAAGAGGGGTTCATGAAGTCGGAAGAGTTCGCGCCCGCAGAAAAGGGGATATTTGCGAGAGTCCATGAGTTCAGCAACGAAGTGGACATTGAGGACTATGCCGATTTCAAAGGGGTCCGCGTCGCCCGGTATGCTGTGGCCAATACGATCGACTTGGGAGCATTCAAGCATACGAACACGCACTATGCGGTCATCATCCATGGTTTCGTGCAGGTGCCCACCGATGGGGAGTACACCTTCTATCTCAAGACTTCGAATGACACCGTGATGTGGATGGGGCTTGATCCCGGCCCGATGCATCCCGGTAGCCCGACCTTGTTGCCGGAGCATTACAGTGTGGTGGGCGCGGATGGCGGGGCTTGGTGGGGGCATCTCAAGGGGTGGACCCGCGACACTCTGGAGATGCAGATCGGCATTGGCGGCGTCGACTTCCAGATCGATGCGGCGATCCCCTATGTCCACGAAATCTGGACAACCCCCGCTGTGCTGAAGACGGTGAAGGTCGACCGGACCGGGGAGCCGACCGATGTCGACTCGATCTACGCGAAAGCTCTCGAAGGAAACACCATCCAACGGATCAACGGGACAGTCCTCGGACAAGACGGGGACTCGTTGCAGGTCGAATACGAAGGCGAGACACGCAAGCTGAAGATGGACCGCATCGTGGGGGTCGTCTTTCAAGGTCGCCGCACCAAGGAACTCCCTGCGCAAGGTGTCCTGGGCGTGTCGGGCGGCATTCGCCTTCCCGGCCAATTGATGAAGGGGGCTCGCGGTCAACCGATCATCTTCAAGGCCGCCTGGGGCCAGACGATGGAGTGGCCGTATGACCGGGTGGTGCGGTACGACGTGCGGAATGGACGGAACACCTGGCTGACCGACCTCGCACCGGCCTCCACCGAATCGACGCCATACTTTGACCGCAGCCTCGGTTGGAGTGCTGACAAGAGTCTGACCGGTGGGGAGCTAAAGATCGCCGACAAGGGTTACCCGAAAGGGCTTTGCCTGCACTCGAAGACTGTGTTGAACTACGATCTCGACGGCAAGTACCACCAGTTCGTGAGCGACTTGGGCTTGCAGCATGAAGACGGTCGGCTGGGACGGGCTGTGGTTCGTGTGCTGACCGATGGCCAGGTGGCCTTCGAGAATGTCGATCTGACTCTTCAAACCGGGAAGCAGGAAGTCTCCGTGGACCTGAGCGGGAAAAAGACGCTGACCTTGGAGGTTGACTTCGGCGAGAACTTCGATGTGTGCGACCACGTGACGTTTGGCGGAGCCAAGCTGGTGCGGACCGGGGATTAGTTCAGTCGGCAAGTGATAGTCGTGGTTCGCTCCGCGAACCAACGTTGGATCGCGGAGCGATCCACGACTATCGGACAGCGAATGATCGAGAGACAGTGTGCTTCCTAGAACCGATCGAACCTAATGGACCAAACCATGGCCCGACCATTTGTGACCTTTGCTTTGGCAGTGGCCCTCGGCTTGAGTGGTCGCGCGACCCAGGCCCAGGACAAGCCGGGCCTCATCGTCCGTGACGTGAATGTCGGCTTCGTGGCCAAGGGGGCGATGAACGATCGCACCGCCTTCCGCTCGACGGTCCCGGCAGTGGTCATGTCACAACGGCCCGCTCCGAGCAAAACTTCGGAAGCGATCCCCCAACCGCTCGGCGTGATGACCTTTGAAGGGGCCCCCACCGAGCGGCTCGATGTGCTGCTGGAGTACGACCAGAGTGCCCGGCTGCTGGCTCGCTGGCCGCATACCGATTCGCGATCGACGCGGGCGCTGTGGCGGAGGATCGATTTGGTGAAGTCGAGCGAGCCGCCGAGTACCGCCTTCCCGGTCGCGAACTGGTTGACTCCGCTTCGCAACGCCGACCGGCTCACGCTGAAGCAAGAACAACGGCTCGACAAATTGATTGCGTACGACCTGTCACTGCGGGCCACAACTTCCGTGGAACTCGAATCGACCCCGA
>JAYSVZ010000122.1:0-2541 GCA_043718305.1 Planctomycetota bacterium
GGGTTCTGGTCGGAGGACAGTGAACAGAACCCGCGGCTAGCGCCTTGCGGCTCACGAAACTTGCTTGCCCGCTCGAAGGATTGCCTGCCCCGGAGCAGCCTGAAGGCTGTACTCCAACACACACCCGAACGCCCCACCTCATGCTCTACCGCTCTCTGCTCCGTCCGCTGCTGTTCCAGCTCGATGCGGAGACGGCACATCACCTCACGTTCGGACTCTTGCGAGCTGCGCGAGCGATCCCGGGCGGAATGGCACTCGCACGACTCTGCTGTGCAGGGTCGAGTGCCGGACTTGAGCGGACGGTTTTCGGGCTCAAGTTTCCCAACCCGATTGGTCTGGCCGCTGGTCTCGACAAAGACGCCGTTGTCAACGAAGGGTGGGATTCATTCGGGTTCGGGTTCGTCGAGATTGGCACGATCACTCCGCGACCCCAACCGGGAAACGACCGACCACGGCTCTTTCGGTTGATTCGCGATCGGGCGATCATCAACCGCATGGGGTTCAACAGTGGCGGGGTCGAGGCCGCTGTCTCGCGCTTGAAGAAGGTTCCGACCGAGCGCCGGATCGTGCTCGCCGCAAACATTGGCAAGAACAAAATGACGCCCAATGCCGAGGCGGAGCAGGACTACCTGGCCTGCCTGCGACCGCTCTTTCCGTACGTCGATTATTTCGTCGTCAATGTCAGCTCGCCGAACACGCCGAACCTTCGCGAGCTCCAGGACCGCGAGCCGCTCACACGACTGCTTCTCACCCTCCAGGACTTTAACCACAGCCAGCCCCACCCCAAACCGATCCTCCTCAAGATCGCGCCCGACCTGAACAACGCCCAGCTCGACGACATCCTGTCGATCGCGAAAGAGACCCACTTGGCTGGTCTCGTCGCGACAAACACCACGATCGAACGGGGCGGGCTGTCCACTCCGACGAGCGTGGTCGAGAAGCTCGGAGCGGGCGGCCTGAGCGGAGCCCCCCTCACCGCCCGATCGACCGAAGTGGTCCGCTACCTCGTGAAGCAGAGCCAATCCAGACTGCCGATCGTCGCCGTGGGCGGCATCATGACCGCTGCGGATGCTTTGGAGAAACTCGAAGCCGGAGCAGCGCTGATTCAACTCTACTCGGGGTTCATCTACGAGGGGCCCGCTCTGGTACGCAGTATCCAGACGGCGCTCCGGGCGGCTGGTACTCGGGATGGCTAATGCCACCTCGGAGTCAACTTAAGGTACGATCAGGGCTGCGGCACGTGGCTTCGAGGTTTCTCATACTCGTCTGTCCTTCCCGCTGGTCACGTCGTTCCAGCGACTTCGGAGAAGTCGCCGACAATGTCGCCTTTCGCTCCGCGAAAGAACGTCGCCGGAGCGGGTGACTCCCGGATTACGGTCGGCGTGCAGGCCCGTTCGCCCCCCGCTGACGCAGGACTCACCGCATTAAGCGGTGACCCCTTCGGTGAGCTTCATAAACGCGGTCTCCATGTCCATCGCCTCGGGCTGGTACATGCGGATCTTGCCGCCGAGTTGAACGATCGCTTCATGCAGGTCTTCAATGGCGGTCTCACTTTCGCGGACCTGGATCGCCAGGCGGTCGGTCTGTTCCTCGACCGAGGCGACGCAGGGGACTCGGCGGAGTTCCTCGACGAGCCGGGAGGGAGTCGTGACGAGTTGCACATGGACGACCCGTTGAAGGGCGAGTCGCTGGTAGATTTGCTGCAGGTCCCCTTCGGCCACCAGTTGACCAGCCTCCATGATGCCGATCCGCGTGCAGAACTGCGCCAGCTCATGCAGGATGTGGCTTGAGATGAGGATCGTCTTCCCCATCTGTTGGAGGGCCTTGAGCAACTCTCGCAGATTAATCGTGACCTTGTCCGCCGCTTCGGTGACAGTCTTACCGTCGTCGAGGGCGAAGACGTTAGTCACGAAGCCCTGGGCCAACATCAGAATTCAACCCCCGTCTCACTCCCCGCCGTGCTGTGGAAGCCCGTCCAGATTCCGTGGTCGATGTTGTTACTCGCGAAGCGGACGGCACCGCTGGCGGTCAGCACGTGAACGCCGCCCGTGTGCTGGCTACGCGATCCCGCAAAGGCGGTGTGCTCCATAGGTTCGTAACTGCATGGGAGGCCGGTCTCGGGGTTGCATGCCGCCGGAAAGGGCATCTGATCGCCGCTGCCGGGGCCGGTCGCGGGGGTGTGGTTGAAATTGTCTTGCTGACCGTTGGGGGTGAAGCGGGACATGTACAAACTCCCGCCGGGCAAGGGAGTGGCAAAGGCTCCACGGAGAATTGGATGCCGCTGATCTCAATCAGCGGCTGAACGGAAAAGGGTGCCGCAAATCAAAGTGTCTGATGCGCTCTCTGGGATTCCGTCCCCAAATGTACGGCCGGACAACTACGACGACGAATTACAGTATGGGGCATTTTTCAACCATCTTGCGATGTGGCCTGCTCCCCAAATCCTGATCCATGTGGTATGAGAGTCTATCCCCGGAATGGCCCGCGAAGCGGGTCTTGGAAAGGCTCTGAAGATGACGATGACACCAGTGACAACGGCGG
>JAYSVZ010000123.1:0-2538 GCA_043718305.1 Planctomycetota bacterium
TCTTTTTGTACGACATTGATGACCTCGAAGCGACCTGCCAACGCAATCGCCTGAACCGGTCTCACGAGATCGAAGTCGCCCAGCGGATCGTCGACGAAGAGATCCAACGCTTCCTTCAAGACCTGCACCACAAGACGACCGGTCCACTGATCAAGCAGCTCCGCGAGAACTGGCAAGAGGTCACGCGAACCGAACTCGATCAGCTATTCCGCAAGCTGCCTCAGATGGGCGAAACTGAGCGCCAGGCGGTCGAACGAACCATCGATCGAATCGTCAATAAACTGCTACACCCGCCATTGGAGGCGCTGCGCGATGAATCTCGCGAGGGCACGCCGCACGGGCTATTGGATGCGATTCGTCGCTTGTTTGGAATCGGGGAGCGAGGGTGACACCGGGCGAGGTTCTCGACCGGGGTTGCTGTGTTTGACGTTTTGATTCGAACTACAATCCCCAGCGACTGCCAACGATTGATATGATCGACTAATCGCTTCCCTGTCCCACGAGGAGTTCGGATTGCCCACCCGAGATCTGCTTTTGGCTTCTCAGTCGACGCCGCTTGACCGACGCGGGTGGTTGCATCGACAGGGAGTGGCCGTTGCCGGGGCAGGACTCTTGGGTTCGCTGCGACTCGCGGGGGCGAGCCCCCAGGGGACAGTTCATCCGCCGGGTTTCGGGCAGGCCAAGTCGGTCATTATCGTCTTCGCCAGCGGAGGTCAGAGCCAGATCGACACGTGGGATCCCAAGCCCCACGCCCCGCGTGAGATTCGCGGGGCCTTCGACTCGATCCAGACCACGATCCCCGGCGTTCGCTTTTGCGAGCATATGCCGCACATCGCCAAGGTCGCCGACAAGCTGTGCGTCGTGCGGAGCATGGCCCATGATGACCTCGATCATGGATCGTCGTTTCACCTGGCAATGACCGGACGGCCTCATCGACAGCGGTCTTCGAATCACCCGCCCGCTCCGACCGACGCCCCCAGCATGGGAGCGGTTCTGCATCGCGTGCAGCCCAGTACGCGGTTTGCCCAGTCGGCTGTGAATCTCAATGGCCCGGCTGAGGTGCCGCTGGTCCTTGGCCCGGGTCAGTTCGGCGGGCTGCTCGGAAAGGGCTACGACCCGCTGACAATTGGTGATGTCAGTCACGGCGATTTGGCGATCCCGTCCCTGGAACCGCGTGAAGGGCTTTCCGTATCGCGAATGCGAGCCCGGCAATCGCTTCTGCAATCGATCGAAAAGTCGGCTCCCGTGAGCGAGCGAGATACCACTTGGAACGATAAGCAGTCGCGCTACCACGACGCCTTTGAGATGCTGTCGCGAGAGACGACGGCGAAAGCCTTTGACCTGAAACTGGAGACTGAGTCGCTTCGTGATCGCTATGGCCGGAACCGCTCGGGCCAGGCGTGCCTCCTCGCGCGGCGACTGGTCGAAGCGGGCGTTCCGTTGATTACGGTCTTCTGGAACCACAACAATCGAGGCCAGGACGACGACCCGACGAATACCGATACTTACGGATGGGACAACCACAACGACATTTTCGAGGGCTTGCAGAAGCATCTTCTGCCCCGGTTTGACCAGAGCTTTTCCGCGTTGATCGCCGATCTCGACGAGCGGGGGCTGCTGTCGGAAACGCTCGTGGTCTGCATGGGCGAGTTCGGTCGCGCACCACTGGTCGCCGCCGAGCGGAACTTCAAAGGGGTCAGCCCCGGTCGCAAGCACTGGAGTAGCGTCTATTCGATCGCCCTGGCCGGAGCGGGAGTCTCCAGGGGCATCACAGTCGGTGCATCGGATGGCCGAGGGGCCTACCCGCTCTCGACACCGTTCGGTCCCTGGGACGTCACGGCGACCGTCTTCAACGCCCTCGGGATCGACCCCGCAACGCACTACACCGACCCCTTCGGAAGACCTTACACGATCAGTGATGGGAAGGTCATGTCAGCGATCTACGCATAGTGCCGACCGGTCCGTTCAGACTTACCCCAACTTGGCCGTGGAGATCACTGTCGCATCCGATTTTCATTCCGCAGGGTGGCCCAGACGCTGCTTGAGCGTTTGGGTTGCAGATCCACAAAAGGCCAAAACGATTATGCCTGTGTGACGGAGAAGCGAGAGGATTGAGAGGTGAAGGTGTCTTCTGTATCCTCTTAGTTGTTCGAGTCACATTGTTGTTCCACAACCCAGATGCAGCGTCTCGGCTACTCTGTAGCCGGTGCTTCTTTCGGAGGAGTCCCAGACACACCTCCTCTTGGTTCTTCTCTGTTCCTTTACGGTAAGACTCACCATGCAAGAACTGTTTTTTGTGATCGTAGGTGTAGTGATCACAAAGGCGATCGAAGAGATCTTTTCTTTTTATCGAAAACGACGTGAAGCGAACACTTCCGTATGCCTCGCACGTAATGCGCCGGGTGCCACTGGCGGTCGCTCTGGGCCGCCAGTGCTCGAACATCAACGGCCTGCGGGCCCGAGCAGAGGGCTGTTGATTGTTTGTTTCTAATCTTCAGAGCCCACCGGCAATCAATTCGCCGGACAGCGATCAGGATA